>CALLST010000361.1:0-1078 GCA_938011875.1 uncultured Collinsella sp.
ACGATTGCCTTGCCGACGTTTGCGCCGGTGTTGCGCACGTCCTGCCAATGGCAGCCGTCCGGCACCGCGAACTGTGGTTTTCGGGCAGGGCGGCGTAGTCTTCGTCTCCGTCCGACATCTCTAGAGCTTCGGTGGTCTCCTCGTCGTAGACGTCGGAGATGCGCTTGAAGAAGAGCAACGGTGTGATGTAGCTCTTGTACTCGTCCTGGTTGATGGGGCCACGCAGGATATCGCAGGCTCCGAGTAAGTGGTTTCCCAGCTCGGATTTACTTATCGGTTCTTCAGTCATTCAGGTACCTATGAGCTCAAAAATACAAATTACAGCCCTTGTGATTATACCGTCATATTTGCCGAGATAAATGAGCTGAGCATCGCCGCCCATTCAGACATCCTGCGTCTGTAAATCACAATTTAGCGGCCGGAGGTGCGCAGCGTGACAAGGTATAGGTTCGACCAAATAGCAGAGAACAGCACCGCGAAGAAGAAACCCGAGGACAGCGACCGCGAGCGATATGTCGGCCTCGAGCACCTAGACCCCGGCACGCTCGAAGTGACCCGCTGGGGTGCCGAGGTGACGCCGAAGGGCGACAAGCTCCTCATGGAGAGGGGCGACGTGTTGTTCGGTCGTCGCAGGGCCTACCAGAAGAAGGTCGGCATCGCCCCGTTCGACGGCATCTTCTCGGCGCATGGCATGGTGCTGCGCCCGAGAACCGACGTTGTCGATCCGGACTTCTTCCCGTTCTTCATTAGCTCGGACGTGTTTCTCGATGAGGCCATCCGCGTCTCCGTGGGCTCGCTCTCGCCGACGGCGAACTGGAAGGACCTCAGGGTCCTGGAGTTCAGCCTGCCGACGTTGGATAAGCAACGCGAGCTTGCCGGCATCCTCTCTGAGGCCGAGCAGCTCAAGGGGTGTTACCGCGGCTTGCTTGCCACCTGCGACGACATCGTCAAATCACAATTTGTCGAAATGTTTGGGGATGAGAAATGGGGTTTCAAGCCCCTGTTAGCGCCGGGCGATTTTAGCCGCTAATAGTCAAACTATTTTGACCAATCCCGGTCACCGAATAATGGCCACCGC
>CALLST010000362.1:0-1569 GCA_938011875.1 uncultured Collinsella sp.
CCTTTGTGGTGGATATGACGTTTGCCAAGATAAAACCTGCCAAAATAAACCTGTCCCCTTTTGACAGGCTTTAGGCCAGATAATCTTGAATCAGGTCGCAGATGGCTCGGGCGTCGTTGATGTTGATGGCTCGGGTCGCAAAGCCGGCGTCGAAGGCCTGACGCGCCAGGGCCTCGTTACAGGCAAGGGCCAGCGTGCGGCCGTCGACCAGGTCGAGCGAGCTCTTGCCGCGCAGACGGTCGACACCGGAGCGCGCGACCACGATGTTGTCGAAGCCCTCGGTCTTGTAACCCTCGATGATCACCACGTCGACATCGTTGTAGCGCGACAGCAGCTCGCGCGCGGGCATCTCGTCCTCCTCGCGCGTGTCGGCGTACTCCGCCCAGCGCGTGGCGCAGATGAGGCCCACGTGTTTTGAGCCGGCCTGGTGATGGCGCCACGTATCCTTAGCGGGCACATCGATATCAAAGCCGTGATGCCCATGATGCTTGAGCGAACCCACGCGCAGGCCGCGGCGGGTGAGCTCGGCAATGACCTTCTCGACGAGTGTGGTCTTGCCCGAGTTTTGGTAGCCGATAAACGCGATCGCGGGGACGCCCGGGGCCGGAGCTGCGGGCGCGACGGCGACGGATGCGCTCGCGGGCGCGTTGCCCGCAGCTCCCACGGCTTCAACAGCAGCGGCCTGACGCCCTGCACGATCCCACACGCCCGAGCGGCCGCCCTCCTTGTGCAGCAGGCGCACGTCGACGATCTCCATGCCGCGATCGACGGCCTTGCACATGTCGTAGATCGTTAGACACGCGGCGCTCGCTCCAGTCAGAGCCTCCATCTCGATACCAGTCTTGCCCGTCACGCCGGCCGTGACCAGCACGTGAAAGCCAACCTGCCCGTCCGCGCGCGCCGGCGCCCAGCCTTCGGGCACGTCCTCGACAGGCGTCCCCGCCGCAGCGATGGGCGCAATGTCGCACTTGCTCTTGGTAATGAGCAGCGGATGGCACATGGGAATGATATCGCTCGTGCGCTTGATGGCCATGATGCCCGCCACGCGCGCACAGGCAAGCACATCGCCCTTTTTGGCGCGGTCCTGCAGCACCATAGCCTGCGTCTCGGGGTGCATGAGGATGGTGCCCTCGGCGATGGCAATGCGATGGGTCTCGGCCTTGTCGGACACGTCGACCATGCGAACCTCGCCTTTGGCGTCCACATGCGTCAGCTCGTCGCGACGGGCGTCGCGGGCGGGCTCGGTGGCAGCGCTGGCAGTCGGCTGCGCACCTGTAACGGCATCGCCAGCATTCGCCGCAGTCGTGGCTTTGTGGGCAGACATCGCGGCCCTGCGAGCGGCCTTGGTGGCATCGGCGTACCTGCTCTTGGCCATATGATCATCCTCCGATTTGGGACATAAATCGTTGCGTGCCCTCAATTATCGCGTGTTCCTGCGGTTTGTGGGCCACGGCATCGCGCCAAATCGAAAGTACCTGCATATCATCACCACGGCGCCGGGCGACGCGCGCCGAATACTCCGCATCGCTGACTGGGCACGAAGGGACGTTTCCAGCTGCCGTCAGGCGG
>CALLST010000363.1:0-2208 GCA_938011875.1 uncultured Collinsella sp.
TTTGGTGGGCGTTAGAAGATTTGAACTTCTGACCTCTTCCGTGTCAGGGAAGCGCTCTCCCCCTGAGCTAAACGCCCGATCAAGGGTGCGCAAGCGCGCAAGGGATAATATAACGGAGCCTGAACTCGGTGGCAAGAACATTTTTAAAAATCGCTTACATTGTGGAATTCGGGGGCTTTGTCGTATCCATTTCAAAAGAGCCTGCTGCCGCGATTTGGCTGTCGCATAATGCAAGGCCATTGCGGTATCGAGCTATGGAAAGACGCCTGCGGAATTGTCCTACCGATAAGCGGACAAGCCTCCAGCTGGTGACTTCGCCGTGGTAAGGTAAGCCGAATTGTTTCCAGACTGTTTCGGGGGAGTGGAATGAGCAAAGAGTGTGTCGAGCAGGTCGAAGGCGCAGGGGCTTCGGTGCCGATGACCGATATATCGAACATTGATGTGCCCGAGGGCACCGACGAGCTCAGCCGTAGCACCCGCCGCGCCTGGCGCGGGCGCCTGAACAGCGCTTCGACGCGCAAGATGATCACGGGCGTCTTGGCTACGCTGGTGGGCGGTTCGTTTTGGGGCTTCTCGGGCACCAGCGCGAGTTTTCTGTTCGATACCTACCACGTCGACACCTTGTGGCTTATGAGCGTGCGTCAGATTCTCGCCGGTCTACTCTTTATGGCCGTGGTTGTTACGCGCGACCGCGAGCGCCTGATTAAGCTCTGGACCACACCCGCCGATTGCAAGCAGCTGCTGCTCTTTACCGCCTTTGGCCTGCTGTTCAACCAGTTTTGCTATCTTTCGGCCGTGCGTCTGACGAACGCCGGAACCGCGACGGTGCTCCAGTGCCTGCAGCTCGTTATCATCATGGGCTACACCTGCGTGACCGATCGCCGCATGCCGCGCACTCGCGAAGTCATCGGCATTGGCCTGGCTCTGGGTGGAACCTTTTTAATCGCCACCGGCGGCGACCCCACCAGCCTGAATATCTCGCCGCTTGGCCTGGCAGCAGGTCTTATGTGTGCGGTCAGCGCCGCGTGTATGGCGGTGATTCCCGCCAAGATCCTGCCCGAATACGGCAGCCCCATCGTCACGGGCTCGGCAATGCTCACGGCGGGCGTGGTCTCGTGTGTCTTCGTGCAGCCCTGGACGCATATGCCGGCGCTCGACGCTGCCGGCGCCGAGGCGCTCGCGGTGTTCGTGGTTATCGGCTCGTTTTTTGCTTACATGCTCTATATGCAGGGCGTTAAGGACATCGGCTCGGTGCGTGCGAGCCTCATCGGAACTGTGGAGCCGGTTTCGGCGACCATCACCAGCGCCGTTATGCTGGGCACGGTGTTTTTGCCGACCGACCTTATCGGCTTTGCCATGATCATCGTGATGATGTTCCTCACGGTGTAGCTGGCGCCGCCGCCAAGACAGAAAAGGTGTTGTGCCGCATTTTCGCCAATTGATGTCCGTGTCTGGAGTTTAGCTGTCGATGCTCAAAATGCCATAAACTAGTAACGTTATGGACTTTTTCATTGCGACTCAATTGCGAGGATTTCTTTATGGCTGGTAATCACTTTAAGGGCAGCGATAGCGGCCGTCCTGCAGTTCCGCCGCGTCCGAACGGGGCTGGTAAGGCCGGCACGCCGGGCGGCGCTGGACAGGGCAGTTCCGGTAAGCGCGTGTCCCCGGGCGAGACGGCGATGTTTACCGCTCTGTACGAGCAGTCTCAAAAGGCAAAAAAGACCGGCCGTGCAAAAGGGAATGTCTTTGCGGGCGGTGCAACCTCCGCGTCGCAGCCGAGCGGGGCTCCTTCGGTGCCTGCGAACAACGCAGGTGCTGCCAACGCCGCGAATGCCGCCGGCAACGTTAATGCCGGCAAGGCCGCCAACAATACTTCCTCTGCCGGTGGCGCGGGGCTTACGGGTAACCTTGGCACGATCTACACCGGCGCCTCCGAGACTGGCACGTTCGCCCGCCTGGATGATAGCGGTGCCGAGTTTGCGGGCTCGGGTTCCAAGGAAGAATATTACGATTTTGGCTTGAACTACGGTAGCGACGCTTCGTCGAGTTCGACCTCTGACGGTCTGGTCCGTCATCGCCATCGCAAGGGCGAGCGCAAAAAGCGTCACACCGGCGCCATTATTGCCGCTGTAGTCGCGGTGCTTCTCGTTGTGCTTGGCGCAGGCGGCTTTATGCTGCTTAACTCGGCAAAGACCGTAAAGAGCGAAG
>CALLST010000364.1:0-1410 GCA_938011875.1 uncultured Collinsella sp.
GAATCCCCCACGGGTTCGCATGCGGCCTTTTTTGTTTTTGGTGAGCCCGAGCAGGCCGTTTATCTCGATCTGTAACATCTAGCAGGGATTTTCAATCCTAACTGTTATAGATTTAGACGAACGGGCGACCAGGGCTGAAAGATCTCAATCTGTAACACGTAGCCCACTTTTAACCGTCTAACTGTTACAGATCGAGACAATAAGATAGTCAAATCCGAACTTTCCAAGCAGTTATGAACCATGGTTTCCAGTTTTCGGTATCACGAACATACTTTCGGTATCATTTAATGATATTATGATATCGAAAGTATGTTCGTGATACCGAAAGGAGCCGCATGCGCCAGTTCGATTACACCACAGTCCCAGCGGAACTCGAAGCAACTCCAATCACCAACCTCCTCCTCTCGATACGCGAGCATAAAGGCCGTCAGCTTGCTCTGAGTCAAGTCAAACCCGAGCTTCTATCGTCCCTAATGGAGGAGGCTAAGATCCAAAGCACCCGATCCTCCAACGGACTTGAAGGAATTGTTACCACCCAAAAAAGACTCAAAGCGATCATGGCGTATTCCGCCAAGCCAAGCTCCCGCGCAGAGGAAGAAATCGCTGGATACCGAGATGTGCTGTCGCTTATTCACGAGCAACACGATTCCATTCCCGTAACGCCATCGGTCATTCTGCAGTTGCATCGTGACCTCATGGCGCACACGGCAATCTCGTATGGAGGCCATTGGAAAGATGGCGATAACGAAATCGTCTCCATTGACGATCAAGGTAATCGATTTGTGCGCTTTAGGCCCCCTTCGGCTCTAGCAACCCCGGGACTTATTAAAGAAGCCTGCCAGTCCCTCAACGATGCTTTATCTCGCCAAGTTTGCGATCCCCTCCTTATATCGCTCCGCTTTATCTTCGATTTTGTTAGCATTCATCCCTTCAACGATGGCAATGGCAGGATGAGCCGGCTCCTTACAACGCTGCTACTCGAAAAGACTGGATACGACGTTGCGCGTTACATCAGCATCGAACGACTTATTGAAGACAACAAGGCGCTCTACTACAACGCCCTCGCTGCAAGCTCCATTGGATGGAATGAAAATCAAAACACCGAAGCACCCTTTATCCGTTTCATGCTCGGAACAACCCTGGCCGCCTACCGACAGCTCGAGCAGCGTACCTTAATTGAATCAAGCACTCGTCCCATGTCGAAGCAAGCGCGCATCGCTGTTCTATTTCAACAGAGACCCGGCGTCATTAAGAAATCCGACATCCGATCCAACTGCCCCGATATCAGCGAGGTAACCGTTAAACGAACCCTCGGTCAGCTTGTTAGTTGCAGCGCAATCGAAAAAACAGGAGCGGGCCGTTCGACGGGCTACATACTCAAAGACATCCATGCTCTAGAACTATTCTTGC
>CALLST010000365.1:0-14515 GCA_938011875.1 uncultured Collinsella sp.
GCTGTAATGTTGCAGCTGCGTAATTGCATCGCCCACGGTGCGGGCGTATCCCGGGGCGTCGGGCGCATCGGCACTCATGCGAACGACGCCATTGAGTCCCTCAAAACGAATCACTTCGTCCGATTGCTCAAGAATGGGAGCAAGGCGCTGCAGCATGCCGGGCGTCATCGCCAAATCGCGAATCACGTGTCCCTCAAGTTCGACATAGCCACCCGCGAGGCAGACGATGCCGGTCCAGGGCAGCTCGAGCAGCTTTGGATGGATGCAGCTCAGCGTGCGCCCTGTGCAGATAAACGCCATATTGCCCTTGGCGACAAAATCACGGATGGCTTGCGAGACCGCTTCATTGGGATAGGGGGAGAGGTCTCGCTCGCTCTCGGGAAGCTCTTGTGCTACTCGAGGGTCTTGCCAGGCGAGTGTTCCGTCGATATCGAAAAAGCAGATATCGCCGCGCTTATGGGCTGCGCTGGCGGCAGGGGAGGCCGAGGTGGTGGGCACAAATCCCGGCTCGAGGCCCATGATCTGGTCAAAATGCTCTTTAACGCGGGGAACGGAGATGCCGATGATCACCTGGGCGGTCTTGCCCGTAATGATGAGGCCCTTGGCGCCCACCGCGACAAACGACGCGTTATCTGCAACGATGGAAGGGTCTGCGACCTCGACGCGCAGGCGCGTGGCGCAGTTGGTTGCGCCCACGATATTGCCAACGCCACCTAAAAGCTGAATTACCCGCTCAGCGAGGACGTGATCTTGATCGGATCGACTATTGACCTCGTCATTGGGAGATTGCTCTTTGGCAAAGTCGCTTCCCGTTAAACAATCGATTGCCGCGCGATTGGCGACATGATTCTCGCGGCCCGGCGTCTTAAGGTCATAGACCAAGATGAGTGCTCGAAAACTAACAAAAAAGATGAGGCTAAAGGCAAGGCCGATACCGAGCGCCAAAAGATAGGCACCGGCATGCGTGCGCATGAGCGGAATAAAGTTGAAGGCTGCCATCTCCATGAGGCCGCCCGAGAAGATGCCGACGATGCCAAAGAGATTCATGGCTGTGGCAAGGCAAGACGATAAGACGGCGTAGAGCAAAAAGAGCCCGGGGTGGGTGAACATAAAGAGAAACTCGAGTGGCTCGGTAACGCCGCAAACCACCGAGGCGATGATGGCGGGAGCAAGGATGACCCTGAGGCCGGCGCGGCGCTCGGATTTTGCGGTGGAGTAGAACGCAGCTGCGATGGCAGGAAGGCCAAAGACTTTGACCCAGCCGGTGGCGGTAAAACCGGCCCACGGCGCAAGCTCATTAAGGGGGCGCGTGCTATGGGAGAGGATGGGGAGCAAACTGCTCCACGTGGCGTAGATGCCGTCGTTAATGACCAGGTTGTCGTAGTAGATCGGCATGTAGAGCAGGTGGTGCAGGCCAAAGGGCTCGAGTGCTCGTTCTAAAAAGACAAAGATGCCCACGCCAAAGGGACCGACGCCTGCAAGCGCGTGACGCAGCGTATCGGTCACAGCGTATACGAAGGGCACGATGGCGGCCGAGATGGCGGCAAGGGCAAACACGGCAAAAAAGCTGATGAGGTAGACCAGCGAGGAGCCCGAGAAGGTGCCGAGCCAATCGGGAACCTTGGCATCGTAGAAGCGGTCATGGATGGTGACGACGGTTGCCGATACCGCCAGCGGGCCGATAATGCCGGTGTCGAGCGTCTTGATGCCGTCGATGACGGTGATACCGCTGGCGGTGGTCAAAGATGACGGGTACTCAAGTCCAAGGTTGTCTCCGCTCAGCTTAATGATCTCGCTCAAAAAGAAGCAGTAGGCAAAATAGGCGACGAGAGCCTCGAGGCAGCAACGAGCCGGTTGTTTTTGGGCAAGACCGATGGGCAGCGCTACGGCAAAAAGGAGCGGGAGGCGTTTAAAGACCGTCCACGAGCCGCGCTGGATGATGGTCCAAAAAACGTACCAAGGGGTTCCGTATACGGCGAGATCGCCGACGATGTCCGCAGTCGTTGCGAGAGCGGAGACGCCGACCATGAGGCCCGATATAGAAAACAGCATGGCGGGCGCGAACATTGCCCCGCCAAAGCGTTGGATTTTTTGCAGCATGTTCTGCCTCCCGAATATCGAGGCGCGTTGCGCGTGGTGAAACGTTTAAACAATGGATTCATTGTAGAGGACCAGACGATTGTCGTACCGGCAGTTTTGAGCGAAACCGATTTGGGCATGACAGAAACCGTCAACGGTTAAATCCTGTCGCTTTACCGATATTCGGTTTAAACAACTTTAAGAAATGCTATCGTGCCTAGCCGGAAATGAATAATGTAGAGGTGAAACAATGCCAAAAGCGATATACGAAGGAATCTACCGAGAAATACGCTCGCGCATCATTAATGGGACCTATGCGTTTCAGGAGATGCTGCCAACCGAAGCCGAGCTGACCGCGGAGTTTGGCTGTACACGCAATACCATCCGCCGCGCCTTGAGCATGCTGGCCGATGAGATGTTTGTGCAGCCCATACACGGCAAGGGCGTGCGCGTTATTTGGCTTAAGGGCGAAACCGACATGTTGGGCGCACTCGAAGAGGTTGAGTCGTTTAGCGAGTTTGCAAAGCGCAACAATGCCGTTGCATCGACGGACGTTAAGTCTTTTGAACATCTGGTCTGCACCGAGCAACTCTCTCGTCACCTGGGCTTTAAGGTGGGCGAGGAGTTGATTCGCGTGGTGCGCGTCCGTAGCCTTAACGGTAGCGCTCGCCAGGTGGACCACGGCTATTTTCTGGAGTCGATCGCCAAAGGCCTGACGCCCGAGATCGCGGCAGATTCTATTTACGACTATCTGGAGCACAAACGCGGCGTCAAAGTGATGGCGAGTCGCCGTACGGTGAGCGTCGAGCTTGCCAACGATGAGGACTGCAGCTACTTGGACCTTGGCAAGTACAACTGTGTCGCCGTCATGGAGAGCCAGTCGTACACTTCGGACGGCATCTTGTTCGAGGTCACGCATGCCCGCACGCATCCCGAGATCTTCCACTACCGCGTCAACTCCAAGCGATAGCCGGCTAGCTCGCAGCCTGACGAGACTCATGCCCTCAAAGAGAAAACGCCCGGTCAAACCGACGATGCATCGGCTTGACCGGGCGTTTTCTCTGCATTTGATAACAAATAATTGTTTATACAAAACTTGTCAAGTATCAAGTTGAAATTACCGTTCACCGAAGTTTTTCTACCGCTCTAGTAATACTTGTTCAAACAACTAGCCAAATAGCGTATCGTACAAATCAGCAAAAGGGGCAAAGTCCCCGAGCCAATCTCCGAAGGCGGCGGCAAAGGGTGCCGCCACGGTGTGAAAGGGTGGATTGTAATGAAGAACGAAATGAGCAGAAGGCAGTTCCTGGGCTTTGCTGGTTCCGCGGCTGCGGTTCTTGGTCTGGGTCTCGTGGGCTGCGGTGGCTCCGCCGGCTCCGGCTCCTCTGCTTCTGGTGACGCTGCCGAGGTCTACTTCCTTCAATTCAAGCCCGAGGTCGACAAGGAGTGGAAGGAGATCGCCAAGGCGTACAAGGAGGAGAAGGGCGTCGAGGTCAAGATCGTGACCGCTGCCTCCAACACCTACGAGGAGAAGCTCAAGTCCGAGATGTCCAAGAGCTCCGCTCCGACGCTGTTCCAGGTCAACGGCCCCACCGGTCTTAAGAACTGGAAGGATTACTGCGCCGACCTGTCCGATACCAAGCTCCGCGGTGAGCTCATTGACGACTCCCTGGCTCTGCAGTCCGACGGCAAGGATCTGGGTATCGACTGGGTCCAGGAGAGCTACGGCATTATCTACAACAAGCAGCTGCTCGAGAAGGCTGGCTACAAGGCCGAGGACATCAACTCCTTCGACAAGCTGAAGGCTTGTGCCGACGACATCCAGGCCCGCAAGGACGAGCTTGGTGTTGAGGGTGCCTTCACTTCCGCCGGCATGGATGACTCCTCCAGCTGGCGCTACACCACCCACCTCGCCAACCTCCCGCTCTACTACGAGTTCGAGAAGGAGCACAACCAGGAGGACGACGAGATCAAGGGCGAGTTCCTCGACAACTACAAGCAGATCTTCGACCTGTACATCACCGACTCCACCTGCGATCCTTCGCAGCTTGCCTCCAAGACCGGCGACGACGCCACCAACGAGTTCGCAACCGGCAAGGCCGTCTTCTATCAGAACGGTTCTTGGGCCTACGCTGACCTCACCAAGGCCGGCATGACCGACGATCAGATTGGCATGATGCCCATCTACATTGGTGTCGACGGCGAGGAGAACCAGGGCCTGTGCTCCGGCGGCGAGAACTACTGGTGCGTCAGCTCCCAGGCTTCCGAGGATGCCCAGAAGGCAACCGAGGACTTCATGTATTGGTGCGTTACTTCTGACACCGCCACCAGCATCATCGCTGACAAGATGGGTCTGACCGCCCCGTTCAAGAGCGCCAAGGAGACCACCAACGTCTTCTCGCAGCAGGCCGTTGCCATGGCCAAGGACGGCAAGAAGACCGTCGCTTGGGACTTCGTCTACATTCCCTCCGAGGAGTGGAAGAAGAACCTCAAGCAGGCTCTGATTGCCTATGCTGCCGACAACAGCAAGTGGGACGGCGTCAAGAACGCCTTCGTCGATGGCTGGAAGACCGAGAAGGCTGCTTCCGAGTAAGCAGTTGCTGCCCAAGCTATCTGATTAGCGACAGGGGGCGGGCAGACGTTGGTTTGCCCGCCCCCTGCATATTGAAAGGACCCTTCTATGGGCAAAGCACTCAAGCGCTGGTGGCCGCTCTTTATGCTGCCCACGTGCCTGGCGTTTATGATCGGGTTCGTGATTCCCTTTATCCAGGGTTTCTATCTCTCGTTCTGCCAGTTTATTACCATCAACAACACGCACTTTGTCGGTATCGAGAACTACGTGCGCGCACTGTCTGATCCGCAGTTTGCCACGTCGTTCTTCTTTACGGTGGCGTTTGCCTTCCTGTCGACGGTGCTTATCAACGTGATCGCCCTCGCCATCGCGCAGGCGCTCACCCGCAAGGCGCTCAAGGGCACCAACATCTTCCGTACGATTTTCTTTATGCCGAACCTGATCGGCGGCATCCTGCTGGGCTACATCTGGCAGATTCTGATCAACTGCCTGCTCTCCAACGTGGGCGCCCAGCTCATCGCTCTTAACTCTGCTGCTGGCTTCTGGGGCCTTATCATCCTGACCCTGTGGCAGCAGGTCGGCTACATGATGATCATCTACATCGCTGGTCTGCAGTCCATTCCGTCCGACTACATCGAGGCCGCCAAGGTCGACGGCGCTACGGCATGGCAGACGTTTTGGAAGGTTAAGATCCCTAACCTGATGCCGACCATCACCATCTGCCTGTTCCTGTCCATCACCAACGGCTTTAAGCTGTTCGACCAGAACCTCGCCCTTACCGGCGGCGCCCCCGCGCACTCCACCGAGATGCTCGCCCTGAACATCTACAACACGTTCTATTCGCGTGCCGGTATCGCATGGCAGGGCATTGGTCAGGCCAAGGCGGTTATCTTCTGCATCCTGGTCGTGGCCATCTCCATGATCCAGCTTAAGGCCACGAGGTCCAAGGAGGTGCAGCAGTAATGAAACGCGATAAGGTTATCAACCGCGCGCTCTCGATTTTCTTTACGATCCTGTCGCTCGCGTGGATCTACCCCGTGTTCATGATTGCGCTTAATTCTTTTAAGAAAGCGACCGCAATCAGCACCACCACGGCATTCGATCTGCTCACGCCCGAGACGTTCAACGGCCTCGCAAACTACATGCACGCCCTTAACGAGCAGGGCTTTGCCTCGGCATTTATGTACTCGCTCATCATCACGGTCACGTCGGTCGTGCTGATCTTGGTGTGCTGCTCCATGTGCGCTTGGTACGTGGTGCGCGTCAACAGCAAGATCTCGAACTTCTTCTATTACCTGTTCGTGTTCTCGATGGTCGTGCCGTTCCAGATGCTCATGTTCACGCTGTCCAATTTGGCGGACCGCATTGGCTTTAACACGCCGTTCAACATCTGCTTTATCTATCTGGGCTTTGGCGCGGGCCTGGCGGTCTTTATGTTCGCCGGTTTTGTAAAGAACATCCCGCTCGAGATCGAGGAGGCGGCCATGATTGACGGCTGCAACCCGGTCCAGGTGTTCTTTAAGATCGTCCTTCCCATCATGAAGCCCACCTATCTTTCGGTCGGCATCCTCGAGACCATGTGGGTCTGGAACGACTATCTGCTGCCCTACCTTACGCTCGACTCCACCAAGTACAAGACCATTCCTATCTTGATCCAGTACTTCCGCGGCGGCTACGGCCACGTCGAGCTCGGCCCCATGATGGCCTGCATCATGATGGTCGTTATCCCCATCGTCATCATGTACATCCTCTGTCAGAAGTACATCATCGACGGCGTGGTGGCAGGTGCCGTCAAGGGCTAATGCCGTAACTGTTTTGCAAGTTTCTGCGGCGCCCCTCAGCGCGGCGCCGCATATCGAAAGGTAGAGACATGGCCGAGATCGTTCTCAAACATGTTCAGAAGGTGTATCCCAACAACGAGTCAAAAAAGAAGGGCTTCTTTGGCAAAAAGAAGAAGACCGAGGAGAAGAAGCACAACCTCAAGGTTACCGAGGACGGTGTGCTCGCTGTAGAGGACTTCAACCTCACCGTTCACGACCAGGAGTTCGTCGTCCTCGTTGGCCCCTCTGGCTGCGGTAAGTCCACGACGATGCGCATGGTCGCCGGCCTGGAGGACATTACCTCGGGCGATGTGCTCATCGACGGCAAGCGTGTCAACGACGTGGCGCCCAAGGACCGCGACATCGCCATGGTGTTCCAGAGCTACGCTCTGTACCCCAATATGACGGTGTACGAGAACATGGCGTTTACGCTTGAGCTCAAGAAGGTTCCCAAGGACGAGAGCGACCGCAAGGTTCGCTCTGCTGCCGAGATTCTGGGCATTACCGAGTACCTCGACCGTAAGCCCAAGGCGCTCTCCGGCGGCCAGCGCCAGCGTGTCGCTATCGGCCGCGCCATCGTGCGTGACCCCAAGGTCTTCCTGATGGACGAGCCGCTGTCCAACCTGGACGCCAAGCTTCGTAACCAGATGCGTGCCGAGCTCATTAAGCTGCGCCACGAGATCAAGGGCACGTTCATTTATGTTACTCACGACCAGACCGAGGCTATGACTCTCGGTGACCGTATCGTGGTCATGAAGGACGGCGTCGTCCAGCAGATCGCCACCCCGCAGGAGGTCTTCAATCATCCCGCGAACATCTTCGTTGCCGGCTTTATCGGCGTGCCGCAGATGAACTTCTTCGATGCCCAGCTGGTGCGCTCGGGCAACGGCTTTACCGTCAAGACCGAGGATATGAACGTGGCGCTCGCTCCCGAGACCTGCGCTCAGCTTGCCCTCAACTGGGACGGCGGCGACGTGAAGGAGATCACGGCCGGCGTGCGCCCCGAGCAGATTTTGCTTGCCGACAAGGACGAGGAGGGCGCGCTCCAGGGTACCGTCGAGGTGACCGAGCTCATGGGCTCGACCGAGCATGTCCACGTGACCGCTCCCGACGGCCAGTTTGTCCTGATTATCCCCGTCGTCGACCTCGAGGCCAAGGGCGCGCTCAAGGCTGGCGACACCATCTGGTTCAAGTTCGAGAAGAACGCGACCCACCTCTTCGATAAGGTCTCTGGCAAGAACCTTATCTAGGCCCGGTGCATCCAGGCCCTTCCTTTGGGCGACTGCGGTATTGCCATCCTTTTGCCGCGGTCACATATAAGGCTCCCCTCCCGTCCACTGGGCGAGAGGGGAGCCTTTCTTTGTGTTGGGGCTGTCTGACCGGTCGTTTGTCTCGATCTGTAACGGGTGAGGCTGATTTCGGACGTTAGATGTTACAGATCGAGACGGTTCCGCTGAGCTAACCATTTCATCTAAATCTGTAACACCAAAGGTGAATTTCAGCTGCTAGATGTTACAGATTGAGATAAACCCAAGGGGAGGGGCCGGTATGTCTCAATCTGTAACAGCTGGGGCCGTTTTTACCGAGTAGCTGTTACAGATCGAGATTGTTTGGTCGAGTCGGGTCACAGGGTAGCGTGCGGGCACAAAAAGCGGAGCCGCGTTGCCACGACTCCGCTTTCAAGAGGATGGGTAAAGGAAACGAAATTAGCTCAGGTGCCAAATCTCGTCGTTGTACTGGGAGATGGTGCGGTCGGACGAGAAGGTGCCGGCGTTGGCGATATTGATGAGCGCCTTGCGCATCCAGGCGTCCTGGTCCTCGTAGTCGGCCAGCACGCGCTCCTTGGTCTGGATGTACTCCTCAATGTCGAGCAGGGCCATAAACCAGTCCTTGCCCTTAATGTCGTCGTGCAGGCGCTGCAGGCGCTCGGCATTGCCGGTCGCCATAAAGGCCGGGTTGGTGATGAAGTCCACCAGCAGTTTAATGCCGGGCTTGCGGTAGAGCACACCGGCGTCATAGGTGCCGTTGGCATAGAGCTGCTCGACCTGTTTGGACGAGGCACCAAAGGTATAGATGTTCTCGTCGCCCACGAGCTCGGCAATCTCCACGTTGGCACCGTCGAGCGTGCACAGGGTTAGGGCGCCGTTGAGCATGAACTTCATGTTGGAGGTGCCGCTCGCCTCCTTGGAGGCCAGGCTGATCTGCTCGGAGATGTCAGCGGCGGGGATCACGCGCTCGGCGGCGGTGACGTTGTAGTTCTCGATCATGACAACCTGCAGGTAGGGAGCCACGTCGGGGTCGTTTGCAATCCACTGCGACAGCGTCAAGATCAGATGGATGATGTCCTGCGCGATAGTGTAGGCAGGCGCCGCCTTGCCGCCAAAGATGATGGTGACGGGGTGCTTAGGCTTATTGCCGTTCTTGATGTCGAGATACTTCCAGATTATGTAGAGCGCGAGCATCTGCTGGCGCTTGTACTCGTGGATACGCTTGACCTGAACATCGATGATGGCGTTGGAGGGAATGGTCACACCCTGCTCGAGCGCCATGAACTGGCGCATGATGGCCTTGGCTTCGACCTTGGTGGCGGCCAGGCGCTCAAGAACGTCCTTGTCGTCGGCGAACTTGGCGAGTTTGCTCAGATCGCCGGTGCTGCGCCAGTCGGTGCCGATCACATCGTCGAGCAGGCTGGCGAGTGCGGGGTTGGCCCCATGGATCCAGCGGCGGAAGGTGATGCCGTTGGTCTTGTTGGAGAACTTCTCGGGATAGATCTCGTAGAACGGATGAAGCTCGGTGTCCTCCAGAATCTTGGTGTGGAGTGCGGCGACGCCGTTGATGGAGAAGCCAAAGTGAATGTCCATGTGGGCCATGTGGACGGTGTCGTGCTCGTCGATGATGGCGACGCGCGGGTCATCGTGCTCGGCCTTCGCGATCTCATCGAGCTTGACGATAATGTCGGCGATGGCAGGGGAGACCTTCTGCAGGCTGGCGAGCGGCCACTTCTCGAGCGCCTCGGCAAGAATCGTGTGGTTAGTGTAGGCGACCATGGAGCGTACGATGGTCACGGCCTCGTCAAACTCGATGCCATGCTCGGTGGTGAGCAAGCGAATGAGCTCGGGGATGACCATGGTGGGGTGCGTGTCGTTGATCTGGACCACGGCGTAGTCGGCCAGGTCGTGCAGGTTGCTGCCGCGCTCGACGGCCTCGTCGATCAGGAGCTGGGCGGCGTTGCTCACCATGAAGTACTCCTGATAGATGCGAAGTAGGCGGCCCTGCTCGTCGGAATCGTCGGGGTAGAGGAACAAGGTGAGGTTCTTGGCGATCTCGGTCTTGTCGAAGTCGATGGAGCTGCCGGGGACCAGGCCGTCGTCGACGCTTGCCAGGTCGAACAGGCGCAGGCGGTTCTTGGTGGGCTGGCCGTAACCGGGCACATCGATGTTGACGAGCTTGGAAGTAACGGCAAAATCGCCGAACTCGACGGTGTAGGAGCGGTCATCGTCGACTAGGATGTCCTGCTCACCGAGCCACTCGTCGGGGACGGCCTTCTGCTGGTTGTCGACAAAGCGCTGACGGAACAGACCGTAGTGATAGTTGAGGCCCACGCCATCGCCGGTCAAGCCCAGCGTGGCGATGGAATCCAGGAAGCATGCGGCCAAGCGGCCCAGGCCGCCGTTGCCGAGTGACGGCTCGACCTCGAATTCCTCGATCTTGTTGAGGTCGTGACCTGCGGCGGTGAGCTGGTCCTTAACCTCGTCGTAGATGCCGAGGTCGATCATGTTGTTGATGAGCAGCTTGCCGATCAAAAATTCGGCGGAAATGTAATAGAGCTTTTTCTTGCCGTTGTTGAGCGGGCAGGCGGCGGAGCGCTCCTGCACGAGTTTGACCAGCAGCTTGTAAATGCGACGGTCGTCGAGCTGCTCGAGCGAGGTGCCAAAAGACTGCTCGGCGAGTTCCATGAGGTTAATTTGGGGCATGTTTTCTCCTGTGATGGGTTGTTTCATGTCTGCAATTCATAAGAAGCCCGCGCGAGGGGATTGGGGTGGCCTCGCGCGGGAAAAGCAAGCGCGTCCGCACGGTGGGGAGGGGTCGGGCGCGGTAGCTCCTATTGAGGAAGCTCGATTTCGGCTTCCGACGGGATGCGGAAGTAGGTCTCGGTCCAGTCGGTGAGTTTGTGCTCGAGCTCGCGGGTGATGGCGCCGTCGAGCATGCGCCAGGTCCAGTTGCCGCCCAGCGTGGCAGGGGTGTTGATGCGCGCCTCGTTGCCCAAGTTGAGCAGGTCTTGCATGGTGTAGATGCACGTGTCACTCACGCTGGCGGCGATGGTGCGATTGAGTGCATCTGCCATGGGTTCGCCGGCCTGCTGATGGGTGTACAGGGCTGCCTGCTCGCGCTGGCGCGGGGTGGCCGTTCCCTCAAACCAACCGCGCGCCGTCTCGTTGTCGTGGGTGCCCACATAGGCGACGGTGTTGGCGATGTAGTTATGCGGCAGGTAGTACGAGGTGGTGCCCTCAAAGGCAAACTGCAGGATCTTCATGCCGGGGAAGCCCGAGTTGTCGCGCATGTCGATGACGCCGGGGGTGAGGAAGCCCAGGTCCTCGGCGATGATGGGCAGCGTGCCGAGCTTTTCCTCGAGCGTCTTGAAGAACTTGAGGCCGGGGCCCTGCGTCCACGAACCGTAGGACGAATCGGGCGAGGAGAACGGCACCTCCCAATAGGCCTCGAAGCCGCGGAAGTGATCCAGGCGGATGACGTCGTACATGTCGAGGGCGGCGCGAATGCGGCCCTCCCACCAGGAGAAGCCATCGGACTCCATAGCGTCCCAGTCGTAGATGGGGTTGCCCCAGTACTGGCCGGTGGCCGAGAACTGGTCGGGCGGCGTGCCGGCGACGCTCACGGGATTGCCGGCGGCGTCGATCTTAAAGAGCTCAGGCGTCGCCCACATCTCGACGGAGTCACGCGAGACATAGATGGGCAGGTCGCCGATGATGAGAATGTCGCGCTCGTTGGCATAGGCCTTGAGGCGGCTCCACTGGCGATCGAAGAAGTACTGCGTCATCTGGTGGTAGAGCATACGCGCCGGATGGTCGGCGCAGACCTTGGCGGAAGCCTCACCGCGGGTGCGGAGCTCCGCGGGCCACTCCCAAAACGCCTTGAGACCGCACTCCTCTTTGACGGTCATGAACTCACAGTAGGGGATGAGCCAGTCCTCGTTGGCCTGGATAAAGTCATCGAAATCGGCCGGCTTGTCGGCAGCAAAGCGCTCAGCGGCGCGGTCGAGAATCTGACGGCGGCCGCCAAAGATAGCACCGTAGTCGACATTGCTGGGGTCGGATCCCAGATACACGCCATCGATATCGCGCTGCTCCAGATACCCTGCCTCGATAAGTTCGGCAAAGTCGATAAAGTTGGGGTTGCCTGCGCGGGCCGAGAACGACTGATAGGGCGAATCGCCATAGCTGGTCGTCGTAAGGGGCAGAATCTGCCAGTAATGTTGTTTGCACGAGGCGAGAAAATCGACGAAGTCGTAGGCATTCCAGCCAAAGCCGCCGATTCCGTATGGTCCGGGCAGAGATGAGACGGGCATGAGGACGCCGCTTGCACGCTCCATGAATGCGCTCACCAACCTTCTTGTTGTGGGGTCGGCCTGCCGATGGGTGTGCAGTCCGCCTCCGATGTTCTGATTCGATACGCCTATTGTAAAACATGTTGTTTAAACATGTACAGGCAAGATAAAAAAGTTGGTCGATTTTCGGCGAATGGTTACATGCCATGAAAAAGCCCCGACCTCACAACGTGAGATCGGGGCAAGAGCGGTATGTAGGTTTTTGCTACTCGGCGTCGGCGAAGCCGTTGGGGTTGTGGCTCTGCCAGTTCCAGCTATCGCGGCACATGTCCGCGATGTCGTACTGGGCCTTCCAGCCCATCATGCGCTCGGCCTTGGAGGCATCGCACCAGTTGGCAGCGATGTCGCCGGCGCGGCGCTCGCGGATCACGTAGGGCAGCTCCTTGCCACAAGCCTTGGAGAAGGCGGCGACGACCTCGAGTACCGAGGTGCCGGTGCCGGTGCCCAGGTTAAAGATCTCGACGCCGGTCTTGCCGTTCATCCAATTAAGGGCGGCAACGTGACCAGAGGCCAGATCGCACACGTGGATGTAGTCGCGCACGCCGGTGCCGTCGGGGGTGGGGTAGTCGTTGCCAAAGACCTGAACGGCCTCGAGCTTGCCCACGGCAACCTGGGCGACATAGGGCACCAGGTTGTTGGGGATGCCCTTGGGGTCCTCGCCGATCAGGCCCGACGGATGGGCACCGATGGGATTGAAGTAACGGAGCAGCACGACGTCCCACTCGGGGTCGGCGGTGTGGACGTCCATGAGGATCTGCTCAATCATCCACTTGGTCCAACCATAGGGGTTGGTCGCGGGCTTCTTGGGGTCCTCTTCGGTGACGGGCGGGTTGTCCGGATCGCCGTAGACGGTCGAGGAGCTCGAGAAGATGATGGACTTGCAGCCATGGTTGCGCATGACGTCGATGAGCACCAGGGTGTTCTCGATGTTGTTGTGGTAGTACTCGACGGGCTTGCTCACCGACTCGCCGACGGCCTTAAAGCCGGCAAAGTGGATGACGCGGTCGATCTGATGGGTATCGAAGATCTTGTTCATCGCATCGCGGTCGAGCACGTTGGCCTCGTAGAAGGTGAGGTTCTTGGCGGCCTCGTCGCCCACGATGGTCTTGACGCGGTCGACGGCGACGGCGCTGGAGTTGGAGAGATCATCGACGATGACGACCTGGTAACCACCCTCGAGCAGCTGAACGACGGTGTGCGAGCCGATAAAACCGGCGCCACCGGTTACGAGGACGCAGGTGTCTTTGGGGTCGAGTGCTTTGGACATGTAGTCTCCTATCGAATCAGGAACACTTCTTCAGGGGAGTATAGCGCAGGCAGGGACGCCCAAATCGTGCGCTGTAGGAAAAGCAGAGGATTGTGCTAACGTACTCATAGAAGAGCTTGCGTACGCATAACCTGATCTTTGGCATTTGCTTACGAGCCGCTGACCTTGCAGTTTCCTGCCGTTCGTGGAAATCGTTGGGACGCGCCATATGTACGCTAATATGTATGAGTTGAGCGACATATAAATAAGCATGTAACGGAGTACATATGCTACCAAACAGCGATTCCATCCTTTCCCAGGAGCTCTCGCGCCGCACTGCCCTCAAGGCCCTGTTCGGCGCCGCTTCTGCGGCAGTTCTTTTTGGCCTGCCCGCTCGCGCCCATGCGGCGGAGGCTTCCAAAGAAACCACCGATAAACTGAATGCCGCCCAGGCCCAGCTCGACGAGGTTCAGGCCCAGCTCGACAGCATCGCAAATGAGTATGCGGCGCTGGCCAACAAGAATGCCCAGACCCTCAACGACATCGAGAATGTCCAGGGCAAGATTGACGACACGCAGGCCCAGATCGATGAAAAGAAGGCCGAGCTCAAGAAGAAGCGCAACGACCTTTCCGATCGCGTGGCCGCCAGCTACAAGTCCGGCGGCACGAACATCCTGTCGCTGCTGCTGGCCTCTGGCTCGTTTGAGGAACTCGTCGCCAACGCGCATTACGTTGAGAAGATCAACAAGAGCGACCGCGACGCCATCGAGGACATTCAGACCATCCAGGAAGAGCTCGATGCGCAAAAGACCGAGCTCGAGTCGCAGAAGGCCGACTTAGAGAAGCTCAAGGACCAGCGGACTGCCCAGATGCAGGACATGCAGGCCAAGCAGCAAGAAGTCCAGACCGTGCTGAACGGTCTTTCCGACGACGTCAAGGAGCTCATGGCTCAGCGCGATTCCGAGATCCTCGCTGCTGCCCAGGCTGAGGAGGCCGCTAGGAAGGCTGCCGCTGCCGCGGCTGCCGCGAACAAGAACAATTCCTACTCGGGTGGTTCGAGCTCGGGTGGTGGATCGTACGCGCCCGGAACTCCGCAGCAGAATGCCGGCTCGGGCAAGCAGCAGGCTGTCGTCAACGCGTGCTACTCCACGCCTTCGCCGGGTCAGAACTGGTGC
>CALLST010000366.1:0-3777 GCA_938011875.1 uncultured Collinsella sp.
AAAGCAGATGCGCGGGATCAAAGCCAAACTTTCGGGCGACGCCAAGGGCGGCGCGATCCTGCTGGGCCTGCGCGGTGTCGTGTTGATCGGCCACGGTGCCACGTCGGTCGAGGCCGTCAAGAACGGTACGCTTGCCGCGGCCCAGGCCGTACGTGCCGGGCTTGTCCAGGACGTTGCCAATTCCATGGACGGTATCGTTTTGTAAGAGCCCCGTTACGTGGCTCAACCGGTACCGTGTGGGGTAGAATCGGAGCCGTATTGCAACGCGGCTCCGATTGCCGTGTTGTGTCGTGTTCCATGACATACGAGAGGAAGCGCTATGGACCGCTCCGAAATCTTCGACAAGATCGCCGAGGTCGCTGCTGACGTTCTGGGCGTCGATGTTGCCGAAATTAGCGATGAGACCACCTTTGACGATCTCGATGCCAACTCGCTCGAGCGCCTGCAGCTGGTTACGGCTATCGAGGACGAGTTCAACCTCGAGATCGATGACGAGACTCTGCTCTCGCTCAACTCTGTCGCCGACGCCGTCGACGCGATCGAAAACGCCAAGGAGGCCTAAGTCTTGGCTTTGTCTGAACGACTCACGCGCGCCCAGGAGATTCTGGGCCATGAGTTCAATAACAAGGTGCTGCTGCGCGCGGCGCTCACGCATCCCTCGGCCGTCGAGGGCCTGCCGGTCTCTGCCAGCTATGAGCGCCTTGAATTCTTGGGCGATTCCATTTTGGGCGCCGTGGTCGCACGCTCCCTGTTTGAGTCCTATCCGGAGTTTGACGAGGGCAAGCTCACGCGCCTGAAGGTGTCGCTTGTCTCGGGCGCTACGCTGTCCGAGGTGTCGCACGAGCTGGGTATCGACGACATCATCATCTTTGGTGCCTCCGAGACCGGTACCGGCGCGCGTGGCCTGCACTCGGCGCTCGAGAACGTCTACGAGTCGCTCGTGGGCGCCCTGTACCTGGATGCCGGCTGGGATGCGGCGGCGGAGTTCATCCACCGTACGCTTAAGCCGCACCTGGCCACCGAGCGTGCCGAGCACCCCGCGAACCCCAAGTCGTTCTTGCAGGAGTGCGTGCAGGCAGACGGCCACGAGCCTCCCGCGTATAAGCTGGTCGGCTCCGAGGGCCCGGCGCACGCACCGACCTTTACCGCCGTGGTGCTCATCGACGGTATCCGCCAGGGCCGCGGCACCGGTTCCTCCAAGAAGGAAGCCGAGGGAGCCGCTGCACTCGAGGCGCTCGACCGCATGGGCTACACCACCAACGGCGTGATTCTCAACAAGAAGCCTGTTTAAGCGAGGAACCGTGTATCTCAAGTCCCTCACGCTCAAAGGGTTCAAGTCGTTTGCCGACCGCGCCCATATGACGTTTGAGCCGGGCCTAACCGTCATCGTCGGTCCCAACGGCTCGGGAAAATCGAACATCTCTGACTCGATTCTGTGGGTCCTGGGCGAGCAGAGCGCCAAGCAGCTGCGCGGCCAGGCCATGGAAGACGTCATCTTCTCGGGCTCGTCGGCGCGCAAGCCGGTGGGCGTGGCCGAGGTCACGCTGGTGCTCGATAACTCGGACCATATGCTGCCCGTCGACTTTGACGAGGTCGCCATCACCCGTCGTATGTACCGCTCGGGCGAGAGCGAGTACCTCATCAACTCGAGCCCGTGCCGCCTGATGGACATCCAGGATATCCTTCACGATTCGGGACTGGGCAAGGATACGCATTCCATCATCAGCCAGGGCAAGCTCGACGCCATTTTGCAGAGCCGCCCCGAGGAGCGCCGCGCCCTCATTGAGGAGGCCGCCGGCATCTCCAAGCACAAGCGTCGCAAGGAGCGTGCGCTCAAAAAGATTAAGTCGATGGACGAGCACCTGACCCGTGCCCGCGACATCAATAAGGAGATCGCCCGTCAGCTGCGGCCGCTGGAGCGTCAGGTCGATCGCGCGCGCAAGTACAAAGAGCTGTCCTCGCGCGCGAACGAGCTTACGCAGATGCTGGCCGTCGACGAGCTGCGTTCACTGCAATCGCAGTGGAACGACTTGGAGAGCCGCTCTAAGGAGGGCGCCGCCGAGCTGGAGCTCGCGCAGTACCGCCTGGGTGAAAAAGAGCGCGAGCTCGAGAAGCTCCAAGTTATGCTCGAAGAAAAGGGCCTGTTTGTGGGCGACTTGGGCGAGCAGCGCCGCCATATGCAAGATGTGGTCGGTCGCATTAACTCAGACATGCGTCTGCTCGAGGAAAAGGGCCATAACATGGTGTCGCGCCTGTCCGACATGCGCGGCCAGATCTCGAGCTCCGAGCATCAGCGCCGTCGCGTGGTCGAGGAGCTCGAGGACGCACGTGCTCAGCTCGAGGAAGTGACCGGCGCGCATATGCAGGCCCAGGAGGACGTCGACGCCGCCGGTCCTGCAGCCGCCGAGCTCCACGAGCGTCGCGTTGCGCTCGACAATCAGATTTCGCAGCTTACGCGTGAGCAACGCGATGTGCAGCGTGTGGCCGATAACGCGGCGCTCGAACTCGCCAAGGTGAAGGACTCGCTGAGCAACGCCGAGGTCGAGGACAACATGTACGCCTCGCGCCTGGAGCAGATTGACGAGCAGCTCGAGGAGGTCATGGCCTCGCTCGAGAGCCGTCGCAACCGCGCCGAGGAGCTTGAGGGCGCTCTTGAGGAAGCGCGCCAGGCTCAGGTTGATGCGCGTGAGGCCACCGAGACGGCACGCGCGGCCCTGAAGGACCTGCGTGCCCGCGAGAGCGAGGCACGCAACAAGCTGTCCGAGGTGCGCTCAGAGCTCGCGAGCCAAAAGAAGCTCGATGCTCGCATGGCCGACAGCTCGCCGCTCGTAAGCCGTCTGGTTGGCGCGCTGGGCGACGATGTTTCGGGCCGTCTGGGCGATGTGCTCGAGGCGCCGCGTGAGCTTGAGGGCCTGGTTGAGCAGCTGCTCGCCGGCGATATCGATGCCCTGTTGTTCGATAATGCTGCCGCACTTGAGCGCGCCGGTCGCGCCGCCCTGGACCAGAAGAAGGCCTCGGGCGAGGCGCTGCTGGTGGCGCGCAGCGTGAGTGGCTCTGCGGTCGCCGAGGGTGCCGCCGGTACCCGTCTTGTTGATCGTCTGTCCGTGCGTGCGGGCTACGGTCCGGTCGTCGAGGCATTGCTCGGCGGCTATTACGTGGTCGATGACTTGGCTGCCGCGCTGTCCGCGCCGGTCGTTGACGGCGTGACCTATGTGACTCCCGATGGCGCACGCGTTGCCTGCGGCGGCCTGGTTCGCGTGGGGCTTGATGCCGGCGAGGCTTTGGGCGCTCTGGAGCGCAAGCGTCGTATCCGCGAGCTGGAAGGCCTGGAGCCCGATCTTGCTACCGTGTTTGAGCATGTTTCGGATCAAGTCGTCGAGGCCAACGCTGCCGTTGAGGAGGCGCGTGCCGCCGAGGGCGATGCCGCCGGCGAGATTGCCCGTCTTGAGGGTGAGCGTCGCTCCCTGCTCTCCGAGATCGGCCGCTTGGAGCAAAGCGCCAACAATGCCGAGGTCGAGCGCGTGCGCATCTCCAAGCGCCGCGAGCAGGCCTCCGAGGCCGTTCGCGCTGCGCGCCCGCGCGTTGACGAGCTCACCCGTTCGCGTGACGAGGCGCGTGCACAGGCAAGCGACCTGGGTCTCCAGATTGCCGAAGCCAACGACGAGCTCGATCGCGTGCGTCGCGACGATTCCGAGGCCGCCGGAAAGCTTGCCGATGCAAAGGTGCGCCTGGCTCAGACGAGCGAGCGCCTGCGTTCGCTGAAGGGCCGTGTGCCCG
>CALLST010000367.1:0-1685 GCA_938011875.1 uncultured Collinsella sp.
AGTATAATATAGCTAGCTATAACGCAAAGGAAGGATGGCCCTATGTTTATCGGAAGAACAGTGGAAATGTCCGAGCTCAATCGACTGTATGGCACGGGCTCCTTTGAAATGCCTGTGATTTACGGCCGCCGTCGTGTGGGTAAAACGCGCCTTATCACAGAGTTCATCCAAGGCAAGAAGGCTATTTACTTTCAAGCTCGTCGTACCAATGCGGAGGCAAACCTGCACGGCTTTAGCCAGGCGATACTTGCAGGCTCGGTTGGTGCTGCAGGCGTGTCGTTTCGTAGTTTTGACGAAGCGTTCGATGCATTGGCCACCATGGCTCGCACGGAACGTTTGGTTGTCGTGATTGACGAGTATCCCTATCTCGCCCAATCGAATCCCGAGATCAGCTCGTTGCTGCAAGACAAGATCGATCACTTGTACAAAGAGACCAAGCTTATGCTTATTCTGTGCGGGTCGTCGCTTTCGTTTATGGAAGAGCAGGTGTTGGGCTACGAGAGTCCGCTATACGGTAGGCGTACGGCCCAGTTTAAGATCATGCCGCTCGATTTTACGACGACCCTCGGGTTGTGGCAGAGCATGGGTCGCGAAGACGCTGCAGTTTGCTATGGCATGACGGGTGGCATTCCTGCATATATCGAGAAAGTCGATCCTGCCGCACCGCTCAAGGACAACATCAAACGTCTTTTTCTTACTCCTACGGGCTATCTCTTTGAGGAGCCGAGCAACCTGCTATTGCAAGAGTGCCGCAATCCCGAGCAATATGATGCAATCGTGCAAGCAATTGCTCAGGGGCGCTCGAAGATCTCAGAGATTGCGAGCTCTACGGGAATCCCTGCGAGCAACGTAAAGAGCTATGTGGATAAGCTGGCGTCGCTTGGGATTGTCGAGCGCGAGCTGCCCCTAAACGAGACGAGCAATAAGCGAGCCGTGTATCTGCTGAGCGATCAGATGTTTAGGTTCTGGTACAAGTTTGTTCCGCAGAACATCGGGCTGATTCAAAACGATATGGCCGAGATGGCGTATAAGCGCATTGAGCCACACGTATCGGATTACATGGGTACGGTCTTTGAGCTTATATGCAGACAATACGTGTACGAACTCGCGCGCGCGGGCCAGCTCGATGTGGTTCCGGCGAGTGTCGGGCGCTGGTGGGGGACGGACAATCGCACGCATACGCAGGAAGAAATCGACTTGATTGTTGACGATGGCGAGAGCACTGCTCTGTTTGCGGAGTGCAAATGGCGCAATGAACCGGTGGGCGAAGACGTGCTGCAAAAGCTCGTGCATCGAAGCGAGCTCTTTAGGCGGCAGCATAAAAGCTACGTGATCTTCTCGAAGCACGGCTTTACGCAGGGATGTCGGGATACCGCGGAGAGTAGGGGAGACGTCAAGCTGATCTCGTTTGCCGAGATGTGAGGGCGGAGATAACCAAGCACGCTCTGATGTGATGCTCGGAATGGGTCGCGCTAAGGATGCCAAGCGTAAAACCTTCAATGAAAATGGCGTAAAAACTACATCTGTCATGGCGTAAAAACTACATTGAAAGTAGCGTAAAATCAGCATTGAGAATGGCGTAATTTCGCATATAGCGTGATAGAGAGGGACGGCCGTCTATGGATGCACCAAAGAGATTGACCCAAAAGGGATATAGGCCCCGGCTCATAGAGGAGCGCCTCGAC
>CALLST010000368.1:0-1439 GCA_938011875.1 uncultured Collinsella sp.
CAAACAGACCCGTTCCCCAAAAGGGAGCGGGTCTGCATTCGGTACACCTAGGGTCCAGCAAGGTTTAGGCCTTCGAGAACCTCAAGGGACTAGCGATCGAGCTCGGCCAGTGCCTCGCCCAGAAGCCTCAGGCCCTCGCGAAGAACATCTTCGCTCGCGCAGTAGCCCAGGCGTGCGCCGCAGGGAAGCTCAAAACGGCTACCGGGGACCAGCAGCACTCCCCTCTCGGACAGCAGGCGCCTGCAGAACTCCTCGTCATCCTCGGGAATATCCAGCTGGATAAACGAGGTGGACACGCCCTGCGGGGCCGTCCAGGAAACGCGATGCTGCGTATCGATCCAAGCCTGCGCGATATCGCGGTTGCCAAACACGATCTTGCGATTGCGCTCGAGAATCTTATCCTTGTACTCAAGCACATAGGTCGCCAGAGCATCGTTGAACACGCCGCCGCAGATCATGGTGTAATCGCGATAGGTACGGATGCGGTTGGACACCTCTTTGTCGGCCAGGACCCAGCCCACGCGGGCCGCAGGTGTCGAATAGGTCTTCGACAACGAGTTGGTGACAATGGCCCTCTCGTACACGTCGACCATCGACATAAAGGACTCAGTGTTTTCGAGCGGCAGATATACCTCGTCGCACAGCACGTAGGCGCCCACCGAGCGGGCGATCTCGGCAATCTGGCCGAGCATATCGGCATCGAGCACCGTACCGATGGGGTTCGATGCGTTGTTTATGCAGATAAGCTTGGTGTTGGGGCGCACCAAGCGCTTGAGTTCCTCGATATCGGGCTTCCAGCCGAGTTCCTCGCGAAGCTCCCAATACTCGACCTCGGCGCCCAGCGTGCGCGGAATCTCGTAGAGCGGCGCGTAGGTGGGCCACTCGGCGATAACATGGTCGCCGGGCTCGACCACAGCCATGATGGCGTTGAGGTTAGCGCCCGTGCAGCCATTGGTCTGCAGAATGTGATCGGGATTGACCTCCCGACGATACAGCTTGGCAACCTCGGCCTTAAACTCCGGCGAGCCCTCGATCCAGCCGTAGTTCATCTTCTCGCGATCCAGACGCTCGTAGAACGTAGCGCCGTCCTGCTCGTCGAGCGCGCGAAGCTCGCCCATGGTCAGCGATGAGATCGTCGACTGGGCAATGTCCCACGTAGCGCTCTTCTCCCAAACGTTGAGCCATTCCTCAACGCCAATCGTCTTGATGTCCATGGCCAAGCTCCTTACAAAAGCAGTCATCCAATCGTGTTGACGTTCCTCATACAAGATTGGGGCGGTGCGAAAACCCGCACCGCCCCAATGGGAGACATCTAATGGCAGCTAGATGTATGTATTATGACCTGTACGGGTCCTTGAAGACCTTAGAGGTCCTCGCGCCAGAAGGGCATGCTCATGCAGCGCGGGCCGCCGCGGCCGCGGGAGAGCTCGGCGGAGGGC
>CALLST010000369.1:0-1848 GCA_938011875.1 uncultured Collinsella sp.
CGGCCTAATCCGCGGTCTTTCATGCAGCAGGGGCTCTCAATGTTTTTATGTCCTGCTCATATCGTCTCTGCCGGCAGTTTAGGAACGTCCCTAACTGCCGGCTCGGGAACGACAAAGCGCTACTTCACCTCGATGGGTGCGGCGCCGGGGTAGCGGTCCTCAAAGTCCAGACGGTATTTGTTGTCGTTGGTGCCCGCTACGTTGTCGCGCGCCAGCGGCGCCACGATCTCGTCCTTGTGGTTGGCGGGGCTGGAGTACTCAAGGCTGATCTCCCAGGCATCGCAAATCACGTCGATGCGATTCTCCAGGTCGTCGTAGAGCGTGATGATGTCTTTCCACGAGCCGTAATTCTGCGAGTCGATGGGAACGTCCAGGTCCTCGACCTCGTCCTTGAGGTCGCCGATCTGATCCTCGAGCGCCTCGGCGGCATCGCTGGCGGATTGGCGCGAGCTGCGGTCATCCTTGAGATAGTACGTGTTAAACGTGGCAGCGCAGTCGCGAACCTGCTGATCAAGATCGGAGAGCCTGCTGTAGTAGGAGCTCAGCTGGTCGTAGACGTTCTGCTCGCTGATGGTGGCGGCATCGTGGGCGTCATCGTCATCATCGTCAAGCTTGTTGGGGTCGCCCTTGACGGACACATCGTCGTCATCGTGGTCGATCTTGACCTTCTCGATGGTTGTGCCCTTGGAATCGTCGGCGTTCTTGTTGAACGGTCCGATCATACAGAATGCGACCAGCGCGATAATCACGACGACCAGCACGGCGATGATGCCGATAAACAGAGCGTTGTTGTTTTTGGGGGCAGTAGGTGCACCGGCCTGCGGAGCGGCGGTCGGTATGGGCTGCTGCGGCGCGGAGCCGGCTGGCGTCGCCCATTGCTGCGTCGCGCCAGCTTCCGGCTGATGGGCGGACTGTACGGTCACGTCTGCCTGCTGGGGCTGAGTCGCCGTGGGCTGCTGCGCAGACTGAACCGTGGTCGCGGCGGTGTCGAAGGCGGTGTCGGGCGCGGCGGCATGTTCGGCTGCCTGCGCATTCTCTTGCGACTGAGAGGCCTGGCCATCATCGGTTACCGGCGTTCCGCAGCTGGTGCAAAAACGCTCGTCGTCATTCAGAAGCTTGCCGCAATGGGTACAAAACCGGGGCATGATGGTTCCTTCCATTCGATGTGTTGGCTAGATTATAAGGTGGTTCAGGTGCGGTTGGGCCGCGCCGACCCAACTGGTTATGTGAGGATGATCATGTCGCGCAAGCCCTGTCGCATGCGTCACAATGAGTGCGGCGTGCTGGGTGTCTGGCGCGGCCGTTTATCGACGGCTCGGTAGAATGCGATGGTGGGGAGTGAGTCTGTGTACTGCGGCGAGCAAGGTCGGGGTGGCGGCGAAAACGTGGAGGCGTTCCGGTTCCCGCCGGGGGATGCACCCCTCACTGCGCGCGATTGCTCGCGTCGAGTGTTTTGTGCCGGGATGTTGCCCGGAGCGCTTGCCTCGGTGATGAGTCTCGGCGGTTGTGCCGCGCGCCGCAACGAGGCTGAGGGCTCCGCTGTCCCTGTCAAACAAAAAGCGAATCATCCGTCCGCTCAAAAGACGGAAGCTGTCGCCCGGGCTTCTTGGATTGCCGGCCTTCAGCAAGATATCGAAGCTCTTGCCGAGCCGTATGGTGGGTCTACCTCGGTCTATGCTGTGGCGCTCGATCCTCAAACGTTCGCGTCGCTCGATGGCGAAGTCGCTGTGGCGCCGGACGCGCGACGTGTGGCGGCAAGCATCATCAAGCTTCCCATTCTCGCTTGTGCGCTCGAGACCGTGGCGGCGGGCGGGCTGTCCCTCGACGAGCAGGTAACGGTAGCGCAAC
>CALLST010000370.1:0-7268 GCA_938011875.1 uncultured Collinsella sp.
CGTCTGCTCGGCCGCCCGCTTACCTGCTATTTGAGAGGTAAAACCTACCAAAATAAACCTGTCCCTTTTGGCAGGTTTACAAGAAAGCGGGGATGAGATGGCGACGGTGTACGGTTATGCGCGGGTGAGTTCGCGCGATCAGAACCTTAATCGGCAGCTGGATGCGCTGGGCGCCTATGGCGTGGGCTCGGCGAATATTTATGCCGACCATGCGAGCGGCAAGGACTTCGATCGACCGCGTTATCGCGAGCTGCTGCACGTCCTGGGAGACGGGGACGTACTGGTGGTGCTTTCTATCGACCGACTTGGTCGTAATTACTCCGAGATTCTTGAGGAATGGCGACGCATTACCAAGGAGCTCGGGGTTGCCATTGTGGTGTTGGACATGCCATTGCTTGACACGCGCGTCAGGGCCAGCGGCGCGCCGGATGTGACCAACACCCTGATTGCCGATATTGTGCTGCAACTGCTGAGCTACGTGGCGCAGGTGGAGCGCGAGAATATCCATCGGCGCCAGGCGGAGGGGATTGCAGCGGCGCGGGCGCGAGGGGTCCGTTTCGGTCGACCTCGCAAGCCGTGCCCTCCTCAGTTTGAGCTGGTGCGCGATAGCTATGAGGCAGGCGATATTACCCGCAGCCAGGCAGCAAAGTGCCTGGGCGTGTGCGTGGGGACGTTCGATCGCTGGATGCGCGAGGCGGGGTAGGGGTTTGCGTCGCTTTGTCGCTTCCTGTTGCGATTCAAATTTTGATACGGTGACGATGCCATTTGGGGCTACACTCGCTGATATTCAAAAAAGGAGGTAGGCCCTTGGCGCGCGTAAAACAAATAATCGGATGGACCGCGATCGTTCTGTTCGCTGCAACGCTGGCGGGCATCTGGGTGCTGACGGAGCAAAACGCGGTGCAGACGTCGTTGCTGAGCGAGTCCACCGCGCGTGTGGTGGAGGGTCAGGCTACGGGCGTTCAGGCTGCCGATGCCACGGGTGAAGCCCAGACGGAGAACGGAATGACCGGGGGCACCGATTCGGCTGCCTCGAATGTCCGGTCTGGCCGACTTGCTTCCATTCGCATGTGGGTGGGCACAAACGTCCGTCGCGTTGCCCATACCGTAGAGTTTTTCTTCGTCGGATTGTTCACCTCCGTGGTCGTGGTTTGCTTTTCCAGGCGTCCGTGGAGCGTATGCTCCCGTTGCGTGCCCGTATTGCTCTTTTGCGCCGCCTGCTCCGTTGGCGATCAGGTGCATAAGATCTTTGTTCCCGGCAGGCATTTCGACGTTATCGATTTAGGATTCGATGCTGCGGGCTATGTCACCGCCATGCTGTTGGTATTGCTGGCAGCGGCGTTGGTGCGCCATGCGACTCGGCCGATCGGCGCCCATGCGAGGCGCTAGCCGGTAACAAACCCGTTTCTGATAATGCAACCTCGTTGAATTATTTTGTGTCGCGCGTATTTCCGAGCGGTCGGATTTGAGGGGCGAGCGGTAGAACGCTCGCCCTTTGTGCGCCACGATGCGGCATAATGTACCGCAAAATCTGTTTGTATCCGGTACGAATCGTTCGTTGGTCTTTAATTCTTCTCAACGGAGGTGTTTGAGATGGCAAACGGATTGCTTTTGCGGCTTCGCGAGCGTGAGCTCAGCGCGAGCCCGGCGGAACGCAATGTCATCGCATATGTAAGCGCTCATCCGCACGAGGTGGTCGGGCTGTCCGTCCGCGGTCTTGCCGATGTCACGTTCTCCTCGCCCTCGAGCATTTTGCGCTTTTGCAAGCGTTTGGGTTTTGCGGGCTACAAGGAGTTCCAGCGCGAACTGATTGCCGAGCTGGCGCTCTTAGGTGACAAGAAAGACGTAGCCCTCGAGGACATCTCCATGGATGACAGCGTCGAACGTATCGTGGGGAAGGTGATGAAAAGCAACGTGCGTACGATCGAGGCGACGGCGCGAACGCTCGATTACACCGTCTTGGAGCGATGCGCGGCCCGTCTTAAGCGGGCACGCGCGGTCAATCTGTTCGGTATTGGTGCCTCTCGTTTGGTCGCGCACGACCTGGCGCAAAAGCTCATGCGTGTCGACAAAGAGTGCCATCTGTACGACGACTGGCATGATCAGCTCTTATGTGCCAAGAACATGCATGAGGGCGATATGGCAATCGCCTTTAGCTACTCGGGCTTGACGCAAGAGGTGCTGGACTGCACCGCCGAGGCTCAACGTCACAACTGTCCCGTTGTGGCCGTTACCAAAGTAGATGGATCATCCAAGCTTGCCACCATGGCCGATGCCGTGCTCGGCGTCGCTGCGAGTGAACCCTTGGTCCGCAGCGGTGCCATGGCTTCGCGTATGGCCCAGCTTATGGTTGTCGATGCCCTGTACGCTGCTTACGTTGCCAGTGACTACGAACGGGCGACGCATGTCATTAAGCAAAACTACATCGAGAAACAGGAAAGATGAGGTGAATGAAATGCTCGATTTAACAAAATTCACGACCGAACAGCGTAATCAAAGGTCAATGGACCTCGATACGATGACATCGCTGCAAATCGTCACGACGATGAACTATGAGGATCTCCGTGCCGTCCAGTCGGTCACGAAAGTGTTGCCCCAGGTTGCCACAGCAATCGACTGGGCTGCTGAGGCACTCGAGCGCGGCGGGCGCGTCTTTTACATGGGCGCAGGCACTAGTGGTCGTTTGGGCGTACTCGACGCTTCGGAGTGTCCGCCCACGTTTGGCGTGTCACCCGATCTGATTGTCGGGCTCATTGCCGGAGGCGAGACGGCGTTTATCAAGGCTGTCGAAGGTGCCGAAGACAGCGATGAGCTTGGCGCGAACGACCTGCGAGAGCGTGGACTCTCGGACAAGGATCTTGTCGTTGGCCTGGCGGCAAGCGGCCGTACTCCTTATGTGGTGGGCGGCCTTGCGTACGCCAAGGCAACTGGGTGCAAGACCATTGCAATTGCCTGCAACCAAGGGTCGAAGATCGGGGAGAGCGCAGATCTTGCCATTGAGCCCGTGCCCGGTCCCGAGGTGCTGACCGGCTCAACGAGGCTCAAGGCGGGAACGGTTCAAAAGCTCATTCTCAACATGATTTCGACCGGTGCCATGGTCAAGATCGGCAAGGTATACCAAAACCTGATGGTCGATGTGCAGCAGACGAACGAGAAGTTGGTGGTGCGCGGCCAGAACATCGTGATGGAGGCGACCGGCTGCACGCGCGAGCGCGCCGTTCAGGCGCTTGCAGATGCCGGCGGCCACGTAAAAACCGCTATTGTCTCGATACTGTTGGACTGCGATGCCGAGCAGGCTACGGTAGCTCTTGAGCGGGCGCGAGGCCATGTCCGTGCTGCGGTGAGTGGCCATGAGAAGAGCAATGCCGATGTCCAATAGGTGCACGGCGTGAGCTGATATGACATCCAGACGAGATACCCAATACAAGGAGGAGTTATGACGAACAAAGAGCTGGCTCAAAAGCTGCTGGACCTTTTGGGCGGTAAAGACAACGTGCTGGCAAACGCGGCGTGCATGACGCGCCTGCGCGTGACCGTCAAAGACGCGGGCAACGTCGACACGGAGGGCATTAAGGCACTCGACGGCGTGATGGGCCTGGTCGAGGACGACACGATGCAGATCGTGCTGGGTCCGGGCAAGGTGAATAAGGTGCTCGAGGAGTTCTCCAAGCTCACTGGCCTTGCGAAAGGCGTTGCCGACGAGAGCGTGGTTGACGCTGCGGCCACAAACAAGGCCGCGCAGAAGGCCAAGTACGAGTCTAAGCCGGTTCAGGCCTTCCTCAAGAAGATTTCCAATGTCTTCGTCGCCCTGCTTCCCGGCATCATTGCGGCTGGCCTCATCAACGGTATCTGCAACGTCATTAACGTTTCGACGGCAGGCGCGCTTGCAAGCGAGTGGTGGTACCAGGGCATTCGTTCCATGGGCTGGGCCCTGTTTGCCTATCTGCCCATCTTGGTGGGCTATAACGCGGCACGTGAGTTTGGTGGCTCCGCTGCGCTGGGCGGCATCGCCGGCATGATGTGCATCGCCAACAGTGCCATGCCCCTGCTTGCGCCTGGCGCGGCTGATCCTGCCACTGCCATTCTGCTGCCGCTCACCAATGCGCAGTACAACCCCGCAGCGGGCGGCATGATCGCGGCTCTCATCGCTGGCGCATTTTTTGCCTGGATGGAGCGTCAGATTCGCAAGATTATGCCCAACGCACTCGACACGTTCTTGTCCCCGCTGCTGGTGCTCATCATCGGCGCCTTTGCTCTGATGCTCGTCATCCAGCCGGTTGGCGCATGGCTGACGACTGCCATCTTTAGCGTTTTGACCTTTATCTTCGAGAAGCTGGGCGTCCTGGGCGGCTATATCCTGTCGGCAGGTTTCTTGCCACTGGTGTCTGTCGGCCTGCATCAGGCGCTCACGCCGATCCACGCTATGCTCAACGATCCCGACGGCGCTACCAAGGGTATCAATTACCTGCTTCCCATCCTTATGATGGCTGGCGGCGGCCAGGTCGGTGCCGGTTTGGCGCTGTACTTTAAGACCAAGAACGCCAAGCTCAAGAAGTACGTCGCAGAGTCCATTCCCGTTGGAATCCTGGGTGTGGGCGAGCCTCTGATGTATGCTGTTACGCTGCCGCTCGTTCGTCCGTTTGTGACGGCCTGCCTGGGTGCCGGATTTGGCGGCGCGCTCGCGGCGCTGCTTCACATCGGCACGGTTTCTCAGGGCGTTTCCGGTCTGTTTGGCCTGCTGATCGTCGTTCCTGGCCAGCAGCTCGGCTACGTTGCCGCTATGCTGCTTGCCTATGCCGCCGGCTTTGTCCTGACGTGGTTCTTTGGCGTCGACGAGCAGAAGATCAACGAGTTCTTTGGCGAGTAGTTTGATATCGCGAGCCGTGTTGCTCGGGGTTCGCGGCGCGCGGCAGATTTCTTGATGTTATGGTTGTGCCGGCGGGGCTAGCTGCTCCGCCGGCCTTTTTTAAAGGAGCGTTGAAGCGTGAAAACGGGTATTTCAATTTATCTTTCCAGCCCTTTGCAGGATATTGAGCGGACGATTGAGCGTGGCGCCGCGGCGGGTGCGCGCTACGCGTTCACCTCGCTGCATATTCCCGAGGATGGGGGAGCGGCGTATGCCGATAAGGTCCGTCATGTGCTGTCGCTGCTTTCCGCCCGCGGCATTGCGCTCATTGCCGATGTGGGGCCTCGCACGTGCGATTTGCTCGGGCTTGAGCGCATCGAGGACCTGCGCGATCTGGGGTTGGAATACCTTCGTTTGGACTATGGCTTTAGCGCCCAGCGGGTCGCGGAGCTGTCCGGTGTATTTCGCATTGTGGTCAATGCATCGACGGTGAGTTCTGATGAAATCGCATCGTGGCGTGAGGCCGGTGCCGATGTGACTCGTTTTGCCGCCTGCCACAATTTTTACCCCAAGCCTTATACCGGTTTAGCTCTGGAGGACATTGCTCGGGTGAATCTTCGTCTTGCGGCGCTTGGATTCGAAATCATGGCTTTTGTGCCGGGTGATGCTAACGTTCGCGGGCCGGTATTCGAGGGACTGCCGACGGTCGAGGCGCAGCGCGGTCGCGCGTCAAAGGTTGCCCTCAACATGCTTGAGCTCGCACATGGCGCCGATTGCGACATTGTGTTGGTCGGCGACCCCGATCTTTCCGATGCGGGCTGGGCGCAGTTTGCTCAAGTTTCCGCCGGATACGTGGACCTGCAATGCGAGCTTGAGCCCGGTTATGCCTATGTGCGCGGGCAGATTCATCACGACCGGCCCGACTCGAGCGTCCTCATCTTTAGGTCTCAGGAGTCACGTACGACGCTTAAGCCGGATTCCGTGCCGACGGATGCCGGAGCCGGCCTGCCGCGAAAGGCGGGGTCGATCGCTGTGAGCAATAGCGGATATGGGCGCTACGAAGGCGAGCTTGAGATTGCGCGGGTCGATCTTCCCGGTGACGAGCGCATGAACGTTGCGGGCCATATCACGCCCGAGGCAATGGAGCTGCTGCCGTTCATCAAACGCGGATTCGGGGTACGGTTCGTTTAGCGTGTGACCCGTGGGCTACAATTGGCCCATCATACGAAGGCGCCTCGTGTGGCGTGTGCCTGCGTTGGCCGATCTATATTCGGAGGATTCCCATGACCGTACTGTTTGTTGAATATCCCAAGTGCTCGACCTGTAAGAAGGCCAAGGCATGGCTGGATGAACATGGGGTTGAGTATATCGACCGCGATATCGTTTTGGACAATCCCACGGCTGATGAGCTTGCGACCTGGATTGCTCATTCGGGGCTGCCGGTGCGGCGCTTCTTTAATTCGTCGGGCATGAAATATCGAGAGCTGGGTCTGAAGGCGCGTCTGGATGCGGGCATGACGGATCAGGAGTGCTACGAGCTGCTGGCGACCGACGGCATGCTGGTTAAGCGCCCACTGCTGGTGGGCGACGACTTTGCGATTCCCGGCTTTAGGGAATCGGCTTGGGCCGAGGCGTTGCTGTAGCGGCTGCGGAAAGTGCGACCCGGAATTCGCTTCCAGAATGGGATGCACTTTCCCAAAGTGGCCGGTTGCGGAAAGCACGTCCCATTCTGAGCTTCGATTGCGGGACACGGTTTCCGGTTGAGGGCTCGACGGGAAAGTAGGGACCAGTTTGAGCTTGAAATCTGGGACGCACTTTCCGCCGGCGGGCCTGCCCCAGTCAGTCCGCCAGCTGTGCCCATTCGTGCGGATCGTAGACCTTTACGTGTTTGTTGGGCTTGCCGCTCCAGTACTCCTCGTCCATAAAGGGCAGATATGCCTGAACACCGGGGCAGATAAAGGGAATCCGCTGCTGTTGCAGTCGCTCGCGCTGTCGCTGCTCCAGGTGCGCCTCGGATATGACAGTCGGCATACCGGACAGCTCGACGAGGCTTGCCTGGATTCGCTTAAGGTCGGGGAGTCCCGCGTGCCATGACATCCGCATGATCAAAAAGGATGCACGGCGGTATTTTGCCTGCATCACCGTGATGGCGGGGCGCAGGGTGGGATGGATTTTGTCCCGTTCGGGCCAAAGGTCGGCAGTGATCTCGAGGCCCAGGGTCTCCCATAGGTAATCAAGCTCTTCGTCCATGGCGCCTCGATATCTACGCGATCATTGATACTTCGATTGTGTTGCCTGGTGCTATCGTTTTCGCGGTAGAATCTGCCAACGGTTGACGGCTACCGCTCGCGGCGTTTTGTCCTTCGTGTACAGCGGTCGGCTTCACAGGTCCTTCACGGGTTGGACTAAATTAGGCCAATTT
>CALLST010000371.1:0-7274 GCA_938011875.1 uncultured Collinsella sp.
TCTGGAAGTCGCCCTCTTTATTTTGACCTTCGCCATCAGCGGCTTTGTCGTCGGTTTTCTGGTCGCCCATGCGCTGCATCTGCCATATAGCGAGACGACCACCATGTGCTTTACCTGCGGCATGCGTAACATCTCTTCGGGCGCCGTCATCGCCACGCAGTACTTTCCGGGCGAAGTCGTGTTTCCCGTCATGTGCGGAACGCTGTTTCAGCAGGTACTCGCCTCGCTTATCGGGCACTTCTTTGAGCGTCTGACCGGCGAGGAGCGCGCCGCCCAGCGCAAGCGCGTCGAGGCCGGCCGCGATGCAATGGCGCGCTAAACCGTCCGCAGTGTGCGGGCGCTCACTTTACGATGTGAGCGCCTCCAGATGTGCGCGGAGTCGCTCCGCATCGACATCGAGCGTGGTCTCAGCATTGACCTGAGCCAGCCGATACCCGACAAAGTAGGGCGAAACCACCCAACGCGGCAGCGCCTTGGCAATGGTCCGACCGTCCATGTGGTAGAAGAACAAGTTGTACGACTCTGCGCGACCACCATGGTGCTCGTTCAGGATATAGCGCAGAGCTACCTGGATTGCATCGGCGAAGAGATCCGCCTCGGCTTGGTCTCTCGTGTCATCGCTGGCGGCGATTCCCTGCGGGGCTGAAACGTTGACCTCAAAGAACCCCATGATCGGTTCGGTTGAGATGTCGACCGAGATTCTCCCCTGTTGCCAGACACTGATGCCTTCAAAGTTGGCTGAGGTCAGCGCCGCATAGCCGTCCTCCTGTTCCAGGCCAACAATCTGCATGTGTGGATGGACGAGGCTGCCGCCCGAAAGTGGGCCTTTGTTCTTGTACATGAGCACACTGCGGTACTGTTGGGAATCGATCATCTGCTGCCAACAGCCCAGGGCAAACCGCATCACATGGTGGAGTTCATCCGGCTCATAGGTCACCAGGTCGGCATCGTGATCGGCCGACTCGATCAGCACGGTTTGACGGGTGGCGCGCAGGGTCTTGAACTTATTCTCGAGCCAGATACAGTCACCATCGCGCTGGATGATGTTGGCAAGTCCCTCCGTGTCGCAAAAGGGGCACGCGGTGCCAGGGCGACGATTATCGTCGGGCTTACCGCTCGCCTGCTGAACGTCAAATACCAGCGCCACGGGTTATACCTCCAGCGGCACGATCTTGGTGCCATGGAGCTCGGAGACGCCTAGCGCCGCCGCGACCGCGTCGCGATTTGCCGTAGTGATGCCGCCGCCGGGAAGGATGGTCAAACGATCGCCCGCATACTCGATTAAACGAGCCAGGTAATCGAAATTATCCTCGATCGACGTACCGGCAGCGCCGCCATGCGTGAGGATGCGCGTAACGCCGCAGTCGGCAAGTGTATCAATCGCATCGAGCTGAGCCTCGGGCGAGAGCTGATCAAACGCCATGTGGAAGGTGATGTCGATGGGCTCACGCTTGCATTCCTCGGTCGCGCAGCCCGCGGCCATCACGAGAGCGCCCAACGTAAGCTCGTCGAGTGCCCATCCGCCAGCGCAGGGCTTGCAGCAGCCAAAGACCAAGCCGTCGGCGCCGGCGCTCACGGCAAGACCCAAGTCCATCTCCATCATGCGCAGCTCGTCTTGGTTGTAATGAAAGTCACCTCCACGCGGGCGAATCATGCACATCACTCGCGCGTCATGCTCGTGAGCATAGCTGACTGTAGCGCTGATAACACCGGCCGAGGGTGTAGTGCCACCGACGGCAAGGTTGTCGCACAGTTCAATACGCCTTGCACCGGCATCGATAGCCGCCGGCACCCGCTCAAAGTTCTCGGCACAAAACTCGTACAGCATAGATAGACCCCCAAAAACAGCAGATGTTTTCCGACGGGCATTGTCACACATCCCCATGAAGTTGCAGTGGAATAGGGACTCTTTTGGCCTCTGGAGCCCGTATTCAGTCCCTATTTCACCGCAACTTAAAAAGGGGCGCTGACTGAGATAGTCAGCGCCCCTTTTGTTAGGTGGGTTAGCCTCCGAGGTAGGCTTTGCGGACGTTATCGTCGTGCAGGAGCTCTTGGCCCGTGCCAGTCATGGTGATCTTGCCGGTCTCGAGCACGTAGCCGCGCGTAGCAATCGAAAGCGCCATCTGCGCGTTCTGCTCGACCAGGAGCACCGTGGTGCCGGCCTTGTGCAGGTCCTCGACAATCTGGAAGATCTGTTCGATCAGAATCGGCGCCAGACCCATGGAGGGTTCGTCGAGCATGAGCAGCTTAGGGTTACTCATAAGAGCGCGGCCCATAACGAGCATCTGCTGCTCGCCGCCCGAAAGGGTGCCGGCGACCTGGCGACGGCGCTCCTTCAGGCGCGGGAACTGCTCGTAGACGCGCTCAAGGCCCGGAGCAACCGTGGACTTGGGCTGTGTGTAGGCGCCCATCTCCAGGTTCTCCTCGACCGTCATCTGCAAAAAGGCGCGACGGCCCTCGGGGACCTGAGCCAGGCCCTTGCCCACCAGCTTGTCGGCAGGCGTATGGGTAATGTCCTCGCCCATAAACTTGATGGAGCCGGTCTTGGAGCGCAGCAGGCCCGAGACGGTCTTGAGCGTTGTGGACTTGCCAGCGCCGTTCGCGCCGATCAGAGCCACGATCTCGCCCTCGTTAACGTTAAAGGAGATGTCCTTGATGGCGTGGATGGCGCCGTACCAGACGTTGATGTTGTAGACGGAAAGCATCGGCTCTGCCATTTAGTTCTCCCCCTTATCCTGCTTACCCAGATACGCCTCGATAACAGCGTCGTTGTTCTGGATTTCCTCGGCCGTGCCCTTGGCGATGACCTTGCCAAAGTTGAGCACGCAGATACCCTCGCAGATATTCATGACGAGCGACATGTCGTGCTCGATAAGCATGATGGCAATGCCGAAGGTGTCGCGAATCTTAACGATGTTCTCCATGAGTTCCGCGGTCTCGGACGGGTTCATGCCGGCGGCAGGCTCGTCGAGCAACAGCAGTTTGGGGTTGGTGGCAAGCGCGCGGACGATCTCCAGACGACGCTGGGCGCCGTAAGGCAGCGATCCGGCCTGCTCATTTGCCAGGTGCTCCATGTCAAAAATGGACAGCAGCTCCATGGCGCGCTCGTGGGCGGCCTTCTCGTGCTTCCAATACGTCGGCAGGCGCAGCACGCCCTCAAAGCCGGAGTAGCGCTCCTGGTTATGCAGACCGACCTTAACGTTGTCCTCCACCGTCATGGTGTTGAACAGGCGGATGTTCTGGAAGGTACGGGCAATACCCATGCGGTTGACCTGGTAGACCGACTTGCCCGAGGTGTCCTCACCGTCGAGCAGGATGGTGCCGTGCGTGGGCTGATACACCTTGGTGAGCAGGTTGAAGACCGTGGTCTTACCGGCACCGTTGGGGCCGATCAGACCGGCGATCTCGGTCTTGCCGATAGTCAGGCTAAAGTCGTCGACTGCTTTAAGGCCACCGAACTCAATGCCCAGGTGGATGCACTCGAGCGCCGGGCGCTGGCCCAGGTCGCGGTCGGGAACGATGGCGCCAGAAGGATACGGGACCATCTTGCCCTTGTTGAACTCAAACTTACTGGGCATCGGCTGCCACCTCCTTCTTGGAAGCAAAGCGGTCCTTAATGCGTGAGAAGAACGCCTTGAGCTGTGGGTTGTTAGTAAAGACCATGACCAGAATCAACACGATGGCGTAGATGAGCATGCGGTAGTCCGAGAACTGACGGAGCAGCTCGGGGAGCACCGTGAGCAGCGCCGCGGCGATAACGGAACCGCGCATGTTGCCCAGGCCGCCCAGAACCACGAACACCAGAATGAGGATCGACGTGTTGAAGTCGAACTTGGTGGCGGAAAGCTGCGAGAAGTTACCGCCGAACAAAGCTCCGGCAGCACCGGCGAGGGCGGCGGAAACCACGAAGGCGATCATGCGGTACTGGGTGACGGAGATGCCCACGGACTCGGCAGCGATCTTGTTGTCGCGCACGGCAATAATGGCACGACCGGTACGGCTGCGAACCAGGTTGAGCACAATCACGAGCGCGACCATAACCAGGATTGCGCCGGCAATGAAGGTCGAATAGGTCGACACGCCCGATGCGCCCTGCGCGCCCTTGATGATGGCGGTGCCGTCCTCGAGCAGGTGCAGGTCGTCGATTGTAGAGTTACCCGTGATGTTAAAGATCACATGCAGGCCGCGGGAATCGACGCCCACAATGAGGCAGGTGACGACCTCTTTGATAATCTCGCCAAAAGCCAGGGTCACGATGGCCAGATAGTCGCCGCTCAGGCGCAGGACCGGGATACCGATCAAGAAGCCCAAGATGGCAGCGGCGATAGCGCCGACCACGATGCTGATGATCAGACGCATCGGATCGGACGGAACGGTGCTCTCCAGCGCGACGGCAGTGACGATGCCCGTATAGGCACCCACGCTCATAAAGCCCGCGTGGCCCAGCGACAAGTCGCCCGCGATGCCGACGACGAGGTTAAGGGAGATGGCCATGACGATATAGGCCGTGATGGGAACCAGCTGACCGGCGATCATGCGCGGGATCATGTGGTTGGACTGCATAAAGAACACGATGGCGAACGCCACAACGCACATGGCGTACGTGACAAAATCGTGACGCGTCTGCTTGTCTTTAAGAAACTTCATAACGCTCACCTACACCTTCTCGGGGACGTACTTGCCCAAGAGGCCGGCAGGCTTGACGAGCAGGACGATGATCAAAACACCAAAGACGATGGAGTTGGCAAGGCTCGTGGAAATGTAAGCCTGAGCCATCGCCTCGATGATGCCGATGAGAATGCCGCCGACAAAGGCACCGGGGATGGAGCCGATGCCGCCGAAAACGGCAGCGTCGAAGGCCTTGATGCCAGGCATGGCGCCCGTGGTGGGCTGCAGGACCGGCGAGTAGGAGCACAGGAGCACGCCGGCGATGGCAGCGAGGGCGGAGCCGATGGCGAACGTCATCGAGATGGTGCGGTTGACGTTGATGCCCATGAGCTGAGCGGCGGCCTTGTCCTCGGACACGGCGCGCATGGCCTTGCCCATCTTGGTCTTACCTGTAAAGAACATCAGGCCGGCCATGATAACCAGGCAGGCGACGATGGTGACGAGCGAGACGGCGCTTACGTTAAACTTGGCCAAGAACTCCGGCACCGGGAAGGTGACGAGCGAAGTGAAGTTCTTGGGCGTGGCGCCCCACAGAAGCTGCGCGGCGTTCTGCAGGAAGTAAGACACGCCGATGGCCGTGATCAGAACGGCCAGCGGGCCTGCTTGGCGCAGCGGCTTATAGGCCAGACCCTCAATGAGAACACCGAGAACCGTGCAGACCACACAAGAGAGAACTACAGATGCCCAGCCCGGGAGGCCGAGATACGACGTGGCGCAGAACGAGACATAGGCACCGACCATGATGACATCGCCGTGAGCGAAGTTCAGCATCTTGGCGATACCGTAGACCATGGTGTAGCCCAACGCGATGATGGCGTAGACGCTGCCCATGGACAGGCCGTTGACCAGGTATTGGATAAAGACCGTCATGTTCCACATCCCCCTTTCGAATAGGTTTCCAGTTGATGTATGAAACAGGGACGTTACATCGTCCCTAGATACCAAGCAAGCAGGGAAGGCCAAAACCTCCCCTGCTTGGGATCAAAACCGCTCTATGTAAGGCGGCCAATTAGGCCTGTACGTACTTGCCGTCGGTGATGACGTACGCCGTGGGCTCCTTCTGAACCTGGCCCTTATCGTTCCAGGTGAGCTTGCCGGTCAGACCGTCAACGGTAATCTTGAGCATAGCCTTGGACAGCTTCTCGGCGACCTCGGTCGGGTCGGCGTCGACACCAAGACCGGCCTCCTTGAGGGCCTCGGCCACCGCGTGCACGCCGTCGTAGGCGTCGGCGGCAAACTGGTCGGGGGTATCACCGTACTTATCCTTGTAAGCGTTAACGAAGTCGGCGTTCTTCTCGTCGTCGGCGGAGAACGGGGTCATGAGCAGCAGACCCTCGGCAAGAGAGGTATCGAAGCCCTCAACGCCCAGGATACCGTCCATGCCGTCGCAGCCCATCATCTTGACATCGTAGCCCATGTCCTTGGCGTTCTTGAGCAGGACGGACGCCGGCGTATAGTAGATCGGCGCAAAAATCATGGTAGCGCCAGCCTGCTTGGCCTTGGTCAGCTGGTTGGTAAAGCTCGTGGCGGAGTCGTCCTTAAAGGTCTCCTCGTCAACAATCTCGAGCTTGGACTCAGCGGCCTGGGCCTTAAAGGAATCTGCGATGCCCGAAGAATAGGCGTCGCCGGAGTTATAGAACAGCACGAACTTCTCGTCCGCATACTTCTGCGCCAGGAACTTGGCAGCGTTGACACCCTGGTTGGGGTCGGCGAAGCAAACCTGGAAGACGCAATCCTTGCCGTCGGTGACGTCCTCGGAGGACGCGGACGGGGTGATCATGAACGTCTTGGGGTCGTTACCGCACTCGGCGGCAACGGCAACCGACGCACCCGTGGTGGTCGGGCCGACGAGGGCCTGCATGCCCCAGTCGAGCAGGGTATTGAAGGCGTTGACGGCCTTCTCGCCGTCGGCCTGGTCATCCTCGGCCTTGCTGGCAAGCGGCAGCTCCTTGGTCGAGAAATCCTTGCAGCCAAGCTCGACACCCTGGGTAACGGACTTGCCGTAGGACGCGTTGGCGCCGGTCAGTGGGCCGATGGTGCCGATCTTAAACGAAGCGTCGCCCGAAGCGGAACCGCTATCGCCGCCGTTGGAGGAGCAGCCGGCTAGAATGGACATCGCCCCCAGACCTGCTGCGCTCGCGATAACGCTCCTGCGATTCATAACAGGGTTCAATGACTTACCGGTGAGGCTCGACATGCGGCTCTCCTCTCAAATCTCGTCGGGTTTCGGTTACCCGACAGGCCATCCTTCGCCGTGTTCGGCGTTCGCAAAATACTAGACGCTTTAGTTAAGGAAAGTGGCGATTATTTCAACTTTTCTTTGGATTTGTTCATTTATCCATAATTCTGCGTATTTCTATTATTTTATGCAGTAATGCCACTTTATTGTGTGAAAGTAATGTTTCCGTTCTGTTACAGGCGTCCTTGCCCTGAATAAAACGGCCCGCCGGTCTCGATGTATATGCACTTAGGCGGCGATGTACTTACCGTCCTGAATCACATAGGCCGTAGCAGGCTTTTCGACCTGACCTTCGTCATTCCACGTTAGCTCGCCGGTCAGGCCGTCGATCTTGATCTTGCGCATGGCCTTGGTGAGCTGGTTGGTA
>CALLST010000372.1:0-16324 GCA_938011875.1 uncultured Collinsella sp.
TGGTCGCCCAGCTCCCCTTAGGTCAGCGAGAGAGCATCGGCCTAAGGGACATTCCGCTCGAAATGGTCGTCGGCACGGTTACCAAGGGCCGTCAGTCGGCCTTTTCATGCAACTTTATGCCCTTGCTGCCGTTTAGCACCGAGTTCGCCCGCAAGTGGTCCAACCTCTACGACATCCAGGTGACCGAGGGCTATCGCGATCCCGTCATCGTCACCGAGTTCATGCATCGGTTTTACGTCCAAGAGGGCAACAAGCGCGTCAGTGTCCTCAAATTCCTGGACGCCCCGACGGTTTCGGCCAAGGTCACCCGTCTCTACCCCGGCACGTGGGATTCCGTCGAAAGCCGCCTGTACGGTGAGTTCTGCGCGTTTTGGCGCGTCTGCCCCCTATACGAGATCGAGTTCTCGCGCGAGGGAAGCTACGAGACGCTCGCCAAGATGCTCGGTCAGGACCTTATCGAAAAATGGCCGCAGAAAAAGGTCGACTACCTGCGCCACACCTTCCTGCTCTTTAAGCGCGCCTACCTTCGCGCGGGTGGCGACCACCTGGACATTACGCCCGCCGACGCCATGCTCGTCTACCTCAATGTGTACAACCAGGACCGCCTGCTGGATACACCGACGGATATCGTCGTAAACCGCCTGTGCAAGATCTGGCGCGAGCTGGTCATTGCCGGCAAAAATGACGAGGACAAGGTCGATCTTGTCGAAGCGCCGAGCGTCGATGAGGAAGAGGCACCCGCCAAGCCCACCTCCGGCGTGCTCAACTTCTTTATGGGCAAGACCGTCTATTCAGCAGCCAATCCCCTGCGTATCGCCTTTATTCACGAATACCCGTGTGCCACGTCGAGCTGGGATAGTCTGCACGACCAAGGGCGCCAATATCTCGACGAGCACTTTGGCGGCATCGTGCGTACCGAGGCGTTCGAGGACTGCCACGATCCGGACGTGTTCTACGCCGCCGTGGAAACGGCTGTCAAACATGGAGCAAACGTCATCTTCTCGACCTCGCACCGCCTGATGGAATACACGCTCAGGGCTGCCGTTGAGTATCCCCGGGTTCGGTTCCTCAACTGCTCTATCGGCCTTCCCCACCAAAGCGTCCGTTCGTACTTTGGCAAGATGTACGAGGCCAAGTTCCTCTTGGGCGCCCTTGCCGCCAGCATGGCGGACAACCACCGCATCGGTTACCACGCGTCGGTCTTCGCCTCGGGCGCGCTCAGCGAGATCAACGCCTTTGCGATTGGCGCCTCGCTGCTCGACCCCCGTGCGCAAATTATCCTGACCTGGGGCGATGTGCCTGCCGGTGGCCTTGCCGAGGCCATGTGCCGCGAAGGCGTGAGCGTCATGACCGGCGCCGACATGTCAAAGTCGCTCGAAGATCCCACGGCCTACGGACTTCACCGCCTGATCGATGGCAAGGTTGTCGGCATTGCCATGCCGGTGTGGAACTGGGGCCGATATTACGAGCTTATCGTGCGAAGTCTGCTGCATGGCACCTGGGACGAGACCAGTGACCACAGCCGGGTCCGCGCCGTCAACTACTGGTATGGCATGAGCTCGGGCGTTATCGATATTCGCTACGCTCCGGGCCTGCCCCATCAGACGCGCAAGCTTGTTCAGCTACTCCGCAATGGCATCGTCGAGGGCTCCATCAATCCATTTGGCGGCGAGCTCCATAGCCAAGACGGCGTGGTGCAGATCGAGGGCTTGCCCCCGCTGCCGAGCACGCAAATCGTCGAGATGGACTGGCTGGCCGACAACGTGGTGGGCACCATTCCGCAACTCGACGATGAGCCGAAGGTCCGCGCCCTATGAAAATCCTTGCCATAGCCGATACCGAAGAACGATGCCTATGGGAGTGCTTTCGCAAGGAACGCTTTGAGGGAGTCGACCTGATTTTGTCCGCCGGCGATCTGGACCCGGACTATCTTGAGTTTTTGGTTACGGTCATCAACAAACCGCTCATCTACGTGCGCGGCAATCACGATGACCGCTACGCGCGTCATGCACCAGGCGGCTGTATCTGTGTCGAAGACTCCGTTTACGTGTATCGCGGCGTCCGCATTGCGGGGCTTGGCGGCTCCATGCGCTACCGAGATGGCGCCAACATGTACACCGAGCGCGAGATGGCCAAGCGCATGCGTAAGCTGTCGCGTAAGGTTAGGATGGTCGGCGGGTGCGACATTCTGCTCACCCATGCACCCGCCGCCGGCGTGGGCGATCTGGATGATCTGCCACATCGAGGATTCGAATGCTTTAACACAACGCTCGAGTCCTGGAATCCCGACTACATGGTGCACGGGCATGTGCACCAAAGCTACGGTTGCGATTTTCAGCGCGAGCGTAAGCATGTGTGTGGAACGACGATCATCAACGCCTGCGGCTATACGCAGTTTGAGCTCGACCAGACGCGCTACCCCATCCGTGGCTGGCAGGCAGCCTGGCTCAACTCACAAACCATGCGCCGCGAGCTCAAGCGCCACGAGGCAATCGAGTCCTCTACCGCCAGAACACCCTGGTAACCGTCACAAAGGGGACAGGCACCTTTGTGGCGGTTTTGGCCCGAGATAGCAAGAAACCCGGTCCTGCAAAAGGCAGAACCGGGTTTCTTTAGCAATGCTTGCTGTACTCAGGCAGTAACTAGCAGTTACTCAGCCAGGAAGTCACGCTGGACAGCGGGATCGACCTTGACGCCAGGGCCCATGGTGGAAGACACGGAGATGGACTTGACGTACTTGCCCTTAGCAGAAGAGGGCTTGACGCGCAGGATCTCGGTGTACAGGGCAGCGTAGTTCTCGACGAGCTGCTGCTCAGAGAAGGACTTCTTGCCCAGGGGCACGTGGCAGATGCCGTAGCGGTCGGCGCGGTACTCAACGCGGCCAGCCTTGAGCTCGGAGACCATCTTGGCGACGTCCATGGTCACAGTGCCGAGTTTGGGGTTCGGCATGAGGCCACGGGGACCAAGGATCTTACCGATGCGGCCAACCTTGGCCATCATGTTCGGCGTAGCGATAGCGGCGTCGAAGTTGATCTCGCCCTTCTGGATCTGGGCGACGAGCTCGTCGGAACCGATGATGTCGGCGCCGGCAGCCTCAGCCTCGCGGGCCTTCTCGCCCTCGGCGAAGACGGCAACACGAACGGTCTTGCCGGTGCCGTGGGGCAGGGAGATGGAACCACGGATGTTCTGGTCAGCCTTACGAGTATCGATGCCCAGACGGAAGTGGGCCTCGACGGTCTCGTCGAACTTGGCGGTGTCGAGCTCCTTGATGAGCTTGGCAGCCTGAAGGGGGGTGTAGAGCGTGGCGCGGTCGATCTTCTCGGCAGCGGCGTTATAGCTCTTACCATGCTTAGCCATGTGCATTACCTCCTGTGGTTAAACGGGCGTGAGCCCTCCCACATCGTATCGTGTGCCCTATTGCACACATTTAACGGGCGCCCCGGTCGGAGCACCCGTCGTTACCATAAGAAATCGCTACTCAGCGATGGTGACGCCCATGGAACGGGCGGTACCGGCGATGATCTTCTTGGCGGCGTCAATGTCGTTGGCATTGAGGTCCGGCATCTTGATCTCGGCGATCTTGGTGAGCTGCTCCTGGGAGAGCTGACCAACCTTGTCGGCCTGGGGCTTAGCGGAACCAGACTTGAGGTTCAGCTCCTTCTTGATGAGGTGAGCCGCCGGCGGGGTCTTGGTGATGAAGGAGAAGGACTTATCCTCGTAGACAGAGATCTCAACGGGGATGATGTCGCCCTTCTTGTCCTGCGTCTCGGCGTTAAAGGCCTGGCAGAACTGCATGATGTTCACGCCAGCAGCGCCCAGGGCGGGGCCGACGGGAGGAGCGGGGTTAGCTGCACCAGCAGGAATCTGGAGCTTAATGACGTTGGCAACCTTCTTCTCAGCCATGGTCATTCCTTTCGAATCACGAGTGTGAAGTACTTGCTATATCGTAAGCACGCACGTGTTAGAAGCACTCCTGAGATGAGCAGTCACAGAAGAAGCACGCTCGCGCGAACGGACGAAAACTTAAGCGATGACAGCGACCTGGTTAAAGTCGAGCTCGACCGGCGTCTCGCGGCCAAAGATCATCAGCGTGACCTTGAGCTTGCCAGCCTCGGTGTTAACCTCGGAGACCTTGCCATCAAAGTCGGTAAGCGGGCCATCGGTGACGCGGACGGACGTGCCGACCTGAATATCAACCGAGGTGCGCTTGGGCGAATCGCCCTTACCGGGACGACGAGTCATCTTGTTGTACTCGTCGCGGGAAAGCGGAGCGGGCTTGCCGTTGCCGCCCAGGAAACCGGTGACGCCGGGCGTGTTGCGAACACACGTCCAAGCATCGTCATCCATCTCCATGCGGACCAGGACATAACCCGGGAAGATCTTGGAATCCTTGGTCTCACGCTTGCCACCCTCTTTGATCTCGGTGACGCGCTCCATAGGAATCTCGATATCAAAGATACGGTCCTGCATGCCCATGGTCTCGATACGATGCTCGAGATCGGACTTTACGCGGTTCTCGTATCCGGAGTAAGTGTGAACGACGTACCAACGCTTAGACATGGTTTAGCCCCTCAATCCAGAGAACAGAGCAAGAGCCTCGCCAAAGCCAGCATCGAGCAGAGCGATGACGACGCCGACGACGACCAGAGAAGCGCAAACGACGACCGAGTAGTTCACGAGCTCCTTCTTATCGGGCCACGTGACACGCTTCATCTCGGACTTGACCGAAGCGAAATACTTCTTGGTGCGGGCGAAGAAACCAGGCTTCTCGTTCTTCTTGGACTTCGCAGCCTTCTCGTTCTTCTTGGCAACGGCCTTCTTGGCCTCAACCTTGGAGTTGGCGGCAGCGTTGTTGGCAGGTGCCGGCTGCTGAGCCTTCTTCTTGTTCTTCTTGTTGGCCATTTGGGTTACCTCCGCGCAATGCGCTTATACATGAGTAAACCGTAAGCCCCCAAGTGGGAGCTTACGGAATAATGACTGGCACGCCAGGAAGGACTCGAACCCTCAACACTCGGTTTTGGAGACCGATGCTCTACCAATTGAACTACTGGCGTATGTGACTAGAGACTAGCGAGTCTCTTTGTGCAGCGTGTGGTGACGGCACCAGGGGCAATACTTCTTGATCTCCATACGATCAGGCATGGTCGACTTGTTCTTGGTGGTCGTATAGTTGCGGCGCTTGCACTCAGTGCACGCAAGAGTAACTAGAGTACGCATGTATCCTGAACCTTTCATTTCCGCCCCGTACGGGCACGAGTTGTTACTTTATCAGCTCCACGTAAGTGCTGTCAATGAAAACCTCGAATCAATTGGTTCTCGCTGGATCCATTCATATTTGGAACACATCAATGAAGCCAGCGAGATCTAATCGACGGTGCATCCAGGACCATTATCGATCCTCTCGACACCAGCAACGGCTCAATATCCATTGCAGAAAAGAACCCGGCACCCATATAAGTGCCGGGTTCTCTAAGTCAGCTATATCAAAGAGCTAATTTACTCAATGATCGTGGAGACGATGCCCGAACCGACGGTGTGGCCACCCTCGCGGATAGCGAAGCGCAGGCCCTCCTCCATGGCGATCGGGTGGATGAGGTCGCCCTCGATGGTGATGTGGTCACCAGGCATAGCCATCTCGGTGCCCTCGGGGAGCTTGACCGTACCGGTAACGTCGGTGGTACGGAAGTAGAACTGAGGACGATAACCATCGAAGAACGGGGTGTGACGGCCGCCCTCCTCCTTGGTCAGAACGTAGATCTCACCGGTGAACTTGGTGTGCGGGGTAACCGAACCGGGCTTGCAGAGAACCTGGCCGCGCTCGATGTCCTCGCGCTTGATGCCGCGGAGCAGCAGACCGACGTTGTCGCCAGCCTCGCAGAAGTCCATGGACTTACGGAACATCTCGATACCGGTAACGACGGTGTTCTGGGTATCCTTGATGCCGACGATCTCGACGGGCTCGTTGAGCTTGAGCTCACCGCGCTCGACACGGCCGGTAGCAACGGTACCACGGCCAGAGATGGTCATAACGTCCTCAACGGCCATCAGGAAGGGGAGGTCGTTGTTACGAGCAGGCGTCGGGATGTACTCGTCGACGGCCTTCATGAGCTCGCGGATAGCGTCCATCCACTTGGCGTCGCCCTCGAGAGCGCCCAGAGCGGAACCACGGATGACGGGGATGTCGTCGCCGGGGAAATCGTACTCGGAGAGGAGCTCACGGGTCTCCATCTCGACGAGGTCGATAAGCTCGTCATCGTCGACCATGTCGCACTTGTTCAGGAAGACGACGATGTAGGGAACGCCGACCTGACGGGCGAGCAGGATGTGCTCGCGGGTCTGAGCCATGGGGCCGTCGGTAGCGGCGATGACCAGGATAGCGCCGTCCATCTGAGCAGCACCGGTGATCATGTTCTTGACGTAGTCAGCGTGGCCCGGGCAGTCAACGTGAGCGTAGTGACGGGCAGCGGTCTCGTACTCAACGTGGGAGACGGAGATCGTAATGCCGCGCTCGCGCTCCTCGGGAGCCTTGTCGATGTTCTCGAACGCAGTGAAGTCAGCCTTGCAGCCCTCGGTCTCAGAGAGAACCTTGGTGATGGCGGCGGTCAGCGTGGTCTTGCCGTGGTCAACGTGACCGATGGTGCCGATGTTAACATGCGGCTTAGTGCGCTCAAACTTCTCTTTGGCCATAAAGCCCTCCTCTAAACAGGTCGTCCCCGGACGGGACTTTGCCTTTATACCATAGTGGCCTCTCAACATATTATTGAGAAGCCACCGTGTTACCTATGGTAGCGGTGACTGGATTCGAACCAGTGACGCCACGGGTATGAACCGTGTGCTCTAACCAACTGAGCTACACCGCCGGATGGAGCCTGCAACCAGACTTGAACTGGTGACCTCTTCGTTACCAACGAAGTGCTCTACCGACTGAGCTATACAGGCACTTGACGGGTGGGAGCTATAGGATTCGAACCTATGTAGGCAGAGCCAACGGGTTTACAGCCCGTCCCCATTAACCACTCGGGCAAACTCCCAATCGTTCAAGTATCCGCAGGTCCTTTGGTCTTTTGGACCGCCGCCCCCGCGAACGAAAAAGATAATACGATGCAACCTTGGGGGCTGTCAACGAAAACCTCTAGATACACGGTGCCGGGCGTATCTATATAGCTGTGACCTGCGGTTTTGTTGAGTTTGGATATGAAGGACGGTGGTTTTGGATACTGAGGTGACGTTTCCCGAGGTAACACTTTGGTGTAGTGGAGTACACCTTCAGTATCGAACTTCGATACCGGCTTATTTGCACCTATATATAGGTCGAGATCGGGCTTCCACGCCACGATCGAGCGTGGATTATCTCCCACTTTTAGCGCGGCTCTAAGGCCAAAGTGGCAGATTATCCACGTTCATTCTCCAGGCGAGAGAACTGTAAAGCCGCAACTACTCGGGCCAGGCCAAAGTAGACCCATAGAGCGGCTCCCCCTTGGTGCAGGGGTAGCGACTCAAGTAACACGACGATAGCAAGTCGAATAAATAAGTTATGGCGTATTTCGAATAAACGCCGAGTCGGTCAATTCCGTTTCCCGCATTACCAAGACGATATACACGGTCAAAAGACCTCGATTTGTCATCGTTGCTAAACGCAGTAATTAGAATCTTCCTGCCCGAACGGCAATCAAGATACTCACGCGCCTGTGACGCAAATAGCCCGGAGACCGATACGAGAATTATCAATGACTGCGAAGCGTCTCCCATGTTTTTCAATTCCGCGACGTTAGCCCCAGCAACTATGCGAACTATCTTGCCCGCATAAAACATTTCCTGCTGAAATCGTACGAGATTGGCGCTCACATTATTGGTGCACCAGATTTCAACGTTTTTATGGCCATCAATTTCGTCGGCAAGGTGCTTAATAGCGATATCGGACACGCCGCTTTCAACCTCAGCGAACATCTCGATCATGCGAACGTCGAGCTCTGCCCTGTATTCCTCGTAGCCAAATTCCTCCTCTCGATGGCTTAAGTCGCTTGGAAAGACTGACTGAGTAAATGATTCTTTCAAATCGCTAAGAGACTTGTAGCCCAATCGATTGCAGAAACGACGAACAGCGGAACGGGTCACGAATGCATCGCGGGTTATTGCGGCAACATTGATTTCGCTCGAACGCCTAATGTGAGCGATGAGATATCGAGCGATGGCGGCATCGTTTGACCCAAACTCGCTGTTGATGATGGAGCTAATGCGATTGAGCACATCGAAGTCATTGATATTCACGTGATCCCTCTTTCCGCCCTCCTCGATATTATGGTTCATTTATTGAATCAAACAGCTTTGGTCGTTCTCCTATGATTCAAATCAGTTGACGTCATCTTAATCGTAATTCCGCCACACGTATCCACCGTGTTGAATGATGGAAAGGGGATTCATGGGCAACGTGAACAACATCCCGTTTCTCTGGGGTTCCGCCACGGCGTCTTATCAGTGCGAGGGTGCCTGGAACGAAGACGGCAAAGGCCTTGGCGAGTGGGATTTCTTTAACCACACAAGCAATAAGAACATCAACCATGTTGACGGTGATGTATCTTGCGACTTCTACCATCGCTATGAAGAAGATATCCGCATGATGAAAGAAGGCGGACAAAACACCTATCGCTTCTCTCTTTCATGGAGTCGAATCATCCCCACGGGTATCGGCGAAGTGAATGAAAAGGGTATCGATTTTTATAATCGGGTCATTGATTGCTGCCTCGAAAATGGCATAGAGCCCAACGTTACGCTGTTCCATTACGATCTGCCATTCACGCTTGCTTGCAAAGGCGGATGGCTGAACAATGACATGGCAGAGTGGTTCTGCAAATACGCCAAGATTTGCTTTGAGCGCTTTGGAGACCGCGTCAAAATCTGGGCTACCGTTAACGAGCCGCATTTCTACAGCTACTGCGTAAACATGTTGGGCAACTATCCCCCCAATCGATCGCTCGACGTTCAGTCGTACATGCAGTTTCAGTACAACCTGATGCGCGCAAGCGCACTCGCAGTCCGAGCATATCGTCAAATGGGCTACGACGGCATCATCGGCGCCGTCCACGATGGCGGCGTTGTCGAACTCGACCCGGCAACCGAGCACCCCGATGACGTATTTCGATACGCAGACTTTTTCGCCAATCGCATGATTCTGGCACCAGCGCTTCAGGGTCAACTGCCGCCAGAAATGGACGAAATCCTTGAAAAACTTGGCGTCTCGCTCTATCGATCCCCAAATGACGTAGAAGAATTCAGAGACGGTAAAGTCGATTTTATTGGACTCAACGTGTATTGCCGAGAGTATGTAACCGACTGGCACGGTGGAGAGCTTGCCGTTTCGGCGAACAATAAGGGCGGTTCGAGCAAAAAGGTCGAAGGAAAATGCATTGCGCCCTTGTTTGAAAGCGCCCGCGACAGCAATGTTCCCCGCAATAAATGGGGCCGCGAAATACTCCCAAGTTGCATGTATTCAACCATCATGGATGTCCACGAGCGCTATGACGCGCCCCGCATCTTAATTACGGAAAACGGACATGGCGCCTATGAGCAACCAGACGCAGACGGAATGATCCACGATGATGACCGCATCGAGCTTCTGGGCCAGTTCATCGAGCACATGATGAGGGCTAAGCGCGACGGCGCGCGCGTTGAGGGTTACTACCTCTGGTCGACGATGGATCTGTATAGCTGGATCAACGGCTACGAAAAACGATACGGACTTGTCCATATCGACTTCGAGAACAATCTGGAGCGCACCCCCAAAAAGAGCTGGTATTGGTACCGAGACCTTATCTCGAAGTATCAGGAGCAGGAAGGTTAGGAGAAAGAGATGAAATATCAGGCAATGTCCGAAACAGTCCTAAAGGCTGTTGGCGGCAAAGAGAACATTACATCGGTAACTCATTGTGCGACACGCCTTCGCATCGACGTACGAGACACCTCGATCATCGATCTCCAGCTCGCCAAATCGGCCGATCAGGCGCTCGGGGCAGTAGTCAGCGGTGGCCAGTTTCAGGTGATCATCGGCCCAAACGTCACCGAGGCTTACAACGACTTCCTCGACTTCGCGGGAATCGAAGTCGGCGGTGGCACGGTTGCCGACGATGCCCAAACCGCCAAAGACCTTGCAGAAGGCATTAAAAGCGGTAACACCGCCATGGGCTTGATTGAGAAATTCGGGGACGTCTCTGCACAGGTATTCATGCCCATCGTCCCGGCGCTCATCGTTGGCGGACTCATTCTTTCGATCAAGAATCTCCTGGTCAATTATTGCGGATTAAGCACCGATAGCGGAACCGCCCAGGTCCTGTTGGCGATCTTTAGCGCTTCGTTTAGCTTCTTGCCCGTTTATCTTGGTTATCAGCTCGCAGCCGTCATGAAGATGCAGCCCATCATGGGCGCATTGCTGGGCGCGATCATGATCAGCTCGTCCATTAGCGGTGCCGAGGGTCTCGACTTTCTTGGTATCCCCATCCCGACGAACGACTATTCGAGTACGGTAGTGCCCATCGTACTGGGCGTTGTGTTCATGTACTTTGTTGATCGCGGTCTTCAGAAAATCATCCCCGACATTACCAAACTGTTCTTGAAGCCGCTGCTCACCATGTTCATCGTCGTGCCTGTTGAGCTGATTATCCTCGGCCCCGCCGGCAGCATGATGGGCTACGCGCTGAGTGATGCCGTCACGTGGCTTATGGACAACGTGGCATTTATCGCTACTCCGATCCTGGCAGCCCTTAACCCCTATTTCGTCATGCTCGGTCTCGATAAGGCTTACATCGCAATCGAAGTTACGAGCCTGGCGCAGCTCGGTTGGGCACCCATTATCTTTGGATTCATCTCGAACCTCTGCATTGGCGGCACGAGCCTCGCCCTGGCAACTGCCATGAAGGGAAACAAGGAGAAGAAGGGTATGGTCACCACGGTTGCCGTTACCGCACTCTGTGGCGTAACCGAGCCCGCGTTCTACGGTTGCCTCATCGAGCGTCCCCGCCTGCTTGTCGGCACGGCAATCGGCGCGCTCTGCGCTGGACTCACCTGCAGGCATCTTTGTTCTGAAAGAGTATGTTGCGGGAGCATGCCCCGGCCTTCTTTCGGCACTCATCTTTATCGCTCCCGATGGGTCCATGGGCAACTTCGTGCTGGCATGCGTTGTCGCCATCATCGCCATCGTCGTCTCTTTCATCGCTGCACGCGTAATCATCAAGAAGAACCCCAGCTATATTGAGTAGATGCCCGCTGTTTGCATTGGGGACATCCTCGGCAGACCATTAGCAAGAACCCAAGAAGTTCCTTAGGAGCTCGATTAATCCATTCGGATTCCTGAGGCACAAACGACCCCGATTCCACAATGAAATCGGGGTCGTTGTTTCTAAAGCCTTCGATAGACAATCGGTGTTTACCTTAGCTCCCCATCCAAGTTAATTATCCACGCTCGTTCTCCGGTCGAAAGTTTTTCTTCTCTCGCGTGTCCAGAAATCCACGCTCGAGCAGGACATCCAGGTCCGCACCCGCCCTTGTCTCGATCTGTAACAGCAAGAGGCCTATTCCGCTTCTACATGTTACAGATCAAGATATTCCTAAAACACCCTAAGTTTCATCTCAATCTGTAACAGTTAGATGCCAAATATCGGTCTTGGTGTTACAGATTTAGACAAACTGGAGGACGAGACAAACCAAAAACGGGATGGGCGCTAACCCGATGGCGCACCACCTAAATAGAAACGGGCTCTGTCCCATATAGAGACAGAGCCCGAAACTCTCATGGAGCCAGTGACAGGAATCGAACCTGCAGCCCACTGATTACATCGTTTTCCATTCTGGTTAATAGCGTCCATCTGCGACTATAGCGACCGTAACCTCGCCTTTTTCTTTCGTTTTCCGCTTATAGTCTCACTTGAGACGTCTCCGAAACAGTCAAATTGCACACTCATTGCACACGCGATTGCACACGGAGGGACAATGGAAGAGAAATACACCACCTCGTCTATTTATAAGTTTAAGGACGATCGCTGGCGCGCACAGTTCCCCTATTTGGAGAACGGCATCTGGCATAAGAAGACTCAGCTCTTGGAACATCGAGGGCGCGATAAAGGCAGAAGCCATAAGCATCGCGATGCCGCCATGCTCGAGGCTGAATCCATCCGCGCATCTCTCAATGAGAAGGCCACCGCAGAAGCAGCTAAACCCAAGGGGCTTGGTATCACCGTTTCAAAGCTCGTGACATGCTATATCGATATCGAGTGCGCGGACGTCGCGCGCTCCACGGCGACCGGATACCACGGCATGCTCCGCCGGAATATCGAACCGTATCTCGGTGATGTCCCATTGGAAGACCTTACGGAAGAGGATGTTCAGGAATGGATAACGGCGATCGCCTCAACCCACGCACGGTCCACCGCCTGCAATTCCCTACGGTTGTTACGAGGCTCGCTCAAATATGGAATGCGAAAGAAATGGATTGACGAAAACGTGGCCTCTTGGGCAAAAGTCCCCAAAAACGAAGACGCGAACTACGGTCTACCGAATTCGCTTACAACCAAAGAGCGAACCAGGGTCTTGAACACTCTGAACGCCTCCATAGATATCCCAGCGATGCTTGCAGCCAAGATAGCGCTCTACACGGGATTGCGGCGCGGCGAGCTTTGCGCCCTGAAATGGAAAAACGTGGACTTTAAATCCTCAACGATCCGAGTCGAGGCCGCGATTGGGCACACAGATAACGAGTTCTATATCAAGGGCCCCAAGAGCATTAGCAGCCGGCGCGCTATCCCCAACTGCCCGAAAGACCTTATGAAAGACCTTGCGAAGCGCGAGGCCGACATGAAGTCCGAATGCGCGAATCTGGGCGTTGAGTTCAGCGACGAACTGTTTGTCCTCGGCTTTCCGGACGGCTCCTTCTTGAAACCGCCCAGGATCAACGACGCTTGGCGGGCCCTGGCAAAGGCCTTGAAGCTCCATGGTGTCTTGAACAAGAACACCGTCACCTTCCACGACCTCAGGCACAGTTTTGCAACGTACGCCGTTTCCAACGGAATCGACCCGAGGACTCTCGCAAGCCTCATGGGGCACTCGAAGGCGTCGATGACACTCGACAGATACGCCAGCGCCGACCCAGTAGCCACCGCATCGGCTATGAGAACTCTTGGACGCTTATATAAAGAGTGACTTGCTTCGTCGCAAGCAAAGAAGTCAACAGTGGCTCGGAGGCCCGGCTTTAACCGGGCCTTTTCTTGTTGCCTCGACCCTTCAACGTCTTTTTTGTCCATAGCGTCCGCCCTGCCCGTACTTTGACGAATGCCGGCAGCGGCGTGTCAGACTGCGAAATAAGAGAAATCGGCAAATTCCAGAAAGGAGACCGAAATGAAATTCAAAGAAAAGCGTATCGGAGTCGACGACTTCCGCAGTATGCCGGATATCGTCGATCCGCTGCCGGTCGCGTACCTGCTCGGCATCAGCGATCGCTCTGTCTACCGCCTCTGCCAGAACGGGACGTTCAAAGCCGTGAAGTGCGGCAAGTTATGGCGAATCAACCGCGACAGCGTGCTCAGCTATATCGGAGTCACTATCGACCGAACTGAATGCCCGTCAACCAACATCAATTAAAAACGACCATTACATGGGGTCCGAGAGGCCCCTCTTTGTTATAAGGAGGCCCTATGGTCGGAACTAAAACAGTCAGCGTGAAGCTCGATTCAAGGCTCTATACCGCCCTCAAGACGCGGGCCGAACTCAACAAGTCCAACGTCAGCGACGAGATCCGCTCGCTCCTGCGCTCGGCGCTCGCCGCGGAGGGGCTCGACCTCTACGGCAACGAGGTCGCGGGCTTCATCCGCGGCGTCGTGGACGCCCGCATGGACGTCGCCGCACTCGACATCGAGCGCAAGCTCGACGCCACCGAGGACCGCATCGCCGCGGTCCTCTCGCGCCCCATGACTGCCGCCATCATGGCCGGCCTCATGTCGGCAGACGTCCTCAAGGCCTCCTACGTCTCGCTCGACGACGTCCCCGTCGCGGACATCTGGAAGAACTACCTCGCGCAGGCCGGCGAGCTCAGCCGCGCCGGCCTCGGCCGCATCGACGAGGTGAAGCTCCACGCGCGCGAGCGCGCCGATGGCTAGCCCGCCCGTCATCGTCAACCACTCCGTCGTCCGCGCGGGAGCGTCCGCGAGGGCGACCGCCGCAGGCCTGGCGGCATACGCCGGCACACGCCGCGGAGTCGTCATCGAGGTCAGCGAGGCCGACGGCAGGAGGCTCGGCGTGGACGGCCTGGCCGCCTACGCCGCGAACAGGACCGGCTCGACCGGCGGCCTCTGGGGCGCGGACGGCCCGGTCCCCGTGGCGGAGGCCAGGCGCGCCATCGCCCAAAACGGCGGCGCGGTGCTCACCACCGTCGTCACGGTCCCGAACGACATCGCCCCAGATGCCGGCCTCGACCGCCTGGACGCCTGGCAGGCGCTGGTGCGGTCCGAGTGGCCGAGGCTCTTCTCCGAGATGACCGGCGTGCCCGAGAGCCGCGTGGAGTTCTACGCGGCGATGCACGTCAACGGCACGAGCCACCACGTCCACATCCTCACGGTCGACCGCGCGGGCGACTGGGACTCCCTGCTGCCCAAGGGGAAGATGGAGGCGGCGCGGCTCGAGATCTCCTCGAAGGCCATGGCACCGCTGCTGCGGGAGGCCTACATCGAGCGCGACCTCGCGAGGGAGGCCGCTCTGGACGCCGTCGCCCGCATCGACCGGAACCGTTTCGATATCGAGCTGCCGCCGGACGGAAGGATCGAGGCCGCCCACCTCAGGCGTTTCCACCCGGAGGCCTCCGCCGCGCTGAGGGAGGCCCTCGACCGGGCGGCATCCGGCTCCCCCGAGCTCGCCGGCGCGCTGGACCGCCACAGGAAGGCGGTCGAAAGGTGCGCCGGCCTCAAGTGCCTGGCCGGGGAGGCGCGGGACGCTTACGCCCGCAAGGCGGCCGCCGACCTCGGCCTCCGGTGCGAGAACGCGGCCCTGCGCGTCCTGGTGCCCGACAGGACGCCAACTCGTGAGGAGATGCCGACGCGACGCGCCGCGCCCAGAACCGGCCCGGCGGTGGAGAGGCGGCGGGAGGCCGGGCTCGCCACCGAGGCCCGGGCCTGTATCCCGAAAAGGCGCCTTGAGGCAATCGGCCGAAAGGTCGCCCGCGGCCAGTCGATCGAACGCAACGACTTAAAGGGGTGCCCCACGGCGGAGCGGATCTTCCGGCAGGTGCCGTCGGCCGGCCCGGCCCTCGGACGCGCGGCCGCGATGACGGCCTTCATCGCAAGGGAGGCCACGCGGGACGCCGGTGGCCGCGACATGGGGGACGAGGCCGGAGAGAGGGTCCTGCGGCTCATCGCCTCGGCCCTGCGGATCCTGGCATCCGGCAGCACCGGGCCGTCGAGTGCCCCGACCGTGAAGATTGCGAACAGGATAGAAAGGACAATGAGAAGATGAAACCCAAATCCTTCAACCGCAACATGAGGAGGGGGCTCGCCGACACGCTGGCGGCCCACGGTATAGTCGCCGTCGTCGCCGCCATCGCGACCGTCAGCGCGTGGGACTACGCGAGCTGGTGGATGGCATCGCTCGCCTCCGACCTCTCCACCCTGTTGCACTTGCAGGTTGGCGACCCGGGGGCCGAGCCCGACACCGTCCTCCGCAACCCGTTGGATACGCTCGCCGACACGTTGGCAACCGGGAAAGTGGGCGGGCTGCTGGCCGCGGTCGCAGCCGTCGCAGTCACCATCATGGTCCTCGGCCTCGTCTCGTGGGCACGTTCGTGGCTGAGGCTCCACGACGGGACGTTCGCCGGCGACCGCGCGCCCACGCGCACGCACGGGGACGCCTGGCTCGAGTCGAGGCCGTCCAGGGTCGCAAGGCGCTGCCCGCCGTGGGACGGGAAGGAGGCCGCGAGGGGGCTCGTTGCGGCCGGCTGCGTCGGCGGCGGGATCGCGATGGTCCCGGCCATCCACTGTCTCATAAGGGCGGGCAGCGGCGCAGGCAAGACGAGAAGGTCTCTTGCCGTCAGCGTGGCCGCCGCGATCGACCGCAACGCCCACGGGATCCCGACCTCCGTCATCGTCCACGACCCGAAGTCCGAGATCCGCGCATGGACCGAGCCGCTCGCCAGGAGGGCCGGGATGGAGGTCGTCGCCATTCGGCTCGACGAGCCCGTCAAGTCGGCGAGGTTCAACCCCCTCGACCGCGCTATCGCGGCACTCGGGACCGAGGGCGTCGCCGGTGCCGTGGCCGAGCTCCGCGAGCTGTCGTCCGCCATCGTGCCCGATGCCTT
>CALLST010000373.1:0-4594 GCA_938011875.1 uncultured Collinsella sp.
GGATGAGTTTACGATCGATGAGGTCGTTAATGATATTTACCGTCGCATCGAGGCTGCCTAATGGCTCGTTTCCCTTTGGTCCCCACGGCGCCTGAACCTGAGCGCGCCATCTTGGTTGGTGTCGAGTGGCGCGATAACGCCTGGCCGCTCGAACGTTCGCTCGACGAGCTCGAGCGTCTAGCCCACACTGCTGGGGCCCAATGCGTGGCACGCTTGTCTCAGCGCCTGGTCAAACCCTATCCCAAATCGTTTATCGGTTCTGGCAAGGTCGAGGAGCTGTGCGGCTTGGTGCATCGCATGGATGCGGATGTTGTTATCTTCGACGACGATTTATCGCCCTCGCAGCAATCCTATTTGGAGAAAGCCGTGGGCGAGCCGGTAAAGATTATCGATCGTACAGCACTGATCCTGGATATCTTTGGCCTGCATGCTCAGACGCGTGAGGGACGCCTACAGGTACAGCTGGCACAGCTTCAATATCTGTTGCCTCGTCTGCGTGGCATGTGGAGCCATCTCGCCAAGGAACAGACGCGCGGCGGCATCGGCTCACGCTTTGGTGAGGGTGAAAGCCAGCTCGAGGTCGACCGTCGCCTTAATCGGAATAAGATTGCCGCGCTTCGTCGTGAGCTCAAGCAGGTTGAGCAGCGTCGCGATGTCCAGTCCAAGAGCCGCATTGAGTCACCGGCGTTTCGCGTCGCGTTAGCCGGTTATACCAATGCCGGTAAATCGACGTTGCTCAATCGCCTGACCGGCTCTACGGTACTTTCGCAGGACAAGCTGTTTGCTACGCTCGACCCGACGACGCGTTCGTATCGCCTGCCCGGCGGTCGCGGCATGACGATTACCGATACCGTTGGCTTTATTCAAAAGCTACCGCATGGTCTCGTTGATGCCTTTAAGTCCACGCTGTCTGAGGTTCTTGGTGCCGATCTGATCCTTAAAGTTGTGGATGCCTCTGACGAGGACTACGAGCGCCAGCTCGAGGCAGTCGATCGCGTTCTTGACGAGATCGGTGCCGGCGAGCGTTTGACGCTTACGGTGTTCAATAAAATCGATCTTCTCGATAGCGTTGATCGATTGAGTTTCCGTCGTCGCTATCCCGAGGCCGTGCTGTTCTCGGCCCAGACGGGCGAGGGGCTCGACGATCTCGTCGACCGTATTGCTCGTGAGGCGGCTGCCACCGATGTGTTGCTCTCCGCTGATATCCCGTATCGTGAGGGCGCTCTCATCACGCTGGTGCATGAGCAGGGAACCCTTCTGCATGAGGAATATCTCGAGGACGGCGTTCGCATTGTGGCGAAGTTGCCGGCTCGTATTGCACCGCTGCTCGAGCGTTATCGCACCGAGTAGACGAGCTCCAAAAAGCCCAGAATAGTGGGCTGATGCAGTAGATAAAAGGGGAGTGCGTGACGTCCAAGGCTGGCGAGCGCCGGGATGGGATTGGCGTAGGCCCAGCTTGGGATGGTCTTATCGATTCCCTGCGCTATGTGTGCGGCGAAGTATCCTGCAAGATACATAAAGAAAAACGGGATGATGGGGTAGTAATCACCTGAAACAAACCCAGGGCTCGGAAATCCCAGCCACGCCAGGTAGGGGACAGGATAGATCGTTTTGGGGATACTCCAGGTGAGGGCGAACAACACAAGGCATAGGGACATGCCCCATCTCGCCGATATCTTCTTAAGGACGGGATCGGTCAACGCCACGATGCCGGTACATGCGGCCATGCAGTAGATGATGCCAAAATTAACCGAATCGTCTACTGAGACAAGTGTTGTTGCCAACCAGACGACGAGTGCTGCTAAGGCGTATTTGGCGGCACGTTTGATATTGTTGCGCGAAAGGGTGCACATCCAACCCGCGATAAACAAAAATACCCAGCTGATGCTGGCGCGCCAGATGTCTTGAAAGGCTGACTGGGTAAACCAGGGCATATCCCAGCCGTACAGGTAGGCGAGATCGTAGCAAGCGTGAAAACCTGCCATTGAAATCATCGTAAACCCGCGGACGGTATCAAAGATAGTGATGCGTTTTTGCATTACGAGAACCGGCGCATCAAGCCGACGACTTTGCCCAAGATAACGGGATTCGTTGCATAGATAGGCTCCATGGTGTCATTCTCGGGCTGCAGGCGTACGCGTCCCTGCTCCTTGTAGAACGTCTTGACGGTCGCTGAACCATCAATCATAGCCACGACAATTTCGCCGTTCATGGCACTCTTTTGTTCACGGACGATGATGTAATCGCCATTGAAGATGCCGACATTGATCATTGAGCTCCCATGCACCTCAAGGATAAAGGAACCCTGATCAGTGGCGATTTCGGTCGGGATAGTAAAAGTGTCTTCGATATTCTGCTCGGCCAGAATGGGAATCCCAGCCGCGACGCGACCAACGAGCGGTAGCGAGACCGTTCCGCGAGGTGCGGTGGGCTCGTCAAATTTAGAAATTGAGACAGAGGAACCGTCCTCGTTAAAGAGTTCCAGGGCGCGCGGTTTGGTGGCATCGCGCTTGAGTAGCCCGCGCGCCTCCAGGGCAGAGAGATGGGCGTGCACGGTGCTGGGGGAGGAAAGACCCACGGCAGAAGCCATCTCGCGCACGCTGGGCGGATAACCCTTCTCCTGCTGATATTCCTTGATGAAGTCGTAAATTTGCTGCTGACGCTTGGTAATTTTGCGAGCCATCAGGGCATCCTCTCTACCCATGTCAAACAAATGTTCGAATTTTGCTTGACAGGAACAACTGTTCGAAGATAATAATAACCGAACATTCGTTCTCGCGCTAGACATTTTTGTCCGCGCGGCTTGATAAAACTGTTCTCAGCAAAACACGCGAGAGGAGAACATGATGAACGCATCGAATATGGTCCAGGGAAACCTCGCCCTTAAGCTCGAGACGCCTGCGGAACCCACTTTTACGGTTGTTCAGGGTGGTCGCTCCGGCTTTCAGCCTTTGACCGTAAAGCCTGCTCGCAATCAGCAGGCTGTAGTTGCGCCGGCCCGCGTTGCCCTGAAGGTTCCGACGATTGTCGCCGTCGCCGTTGCGCTCACGCTCGTTTTTGTCCTCGCTACGTCGGTCTTTAGCGCTCGTCACGCCGCGTATGCCGAGTCCGTTTCCAACGTTACCTACGAGACCATTCGCGTTCAGCCTGGTGATTCTCTTTGGTCGCTTGCCGAGGAATATCCAATCGAAGGCCTTTCCACGCAAGAGACTTCCGACATGATCCGTAACGTCAATCATCTGGAGCATGGTTCGCTCGCCGCCGGTGCGCATCTTAAGGTTCCTACTCGTTCGTAATCATTATCGCGCTGCGCATGGTACCCTTGTTATCGTTTAAGAGGAGGTACCATGCGCTGTCCCAAATGCGGCAAGGCACATACCCGTGTCGTTGATTCCCGTATGCAGGAGTCAAATAACACCATTAAGCGCCGTCGCGAATGTTGCTCGTGTAACTACCGCTTTACAACGTTCGAGCGATGTGAAGATCCAATCGAGGTTATTAAGTCAGACGGAACCAAGCAGCGGTTCGATCGCAATAAGCTGCTCGTCGGCTTGATGCGCGCCACCATCAAGCGCGATATCGACACTAAGAAGCTTAATGAGATTATCGATGACATCGAGGTCGAGCTGCGCTCTCGCACGCTGACGGCCGTTACGTCCCATGAGTTGGGTGACATGGTACTCAAGCGCTTGGCCAAGATCGACAAGGTGGCGTACATCCGCTTTGCCTCGGTCTACCGCGATTTCAAAGACGTCGATGAGTTTCTGCAAGAGCTCGACAAGCTAAGGTGATTCCATGTCCAACATTACCGTCAACATAAAGCGTCTCGACCCCACCGTCGAGCTTCCCAAATACGCCCATCCCACCGATGCCGGCTTGGATTTGCGCTCCAACGAGGACTGCATTCTGAAGCCCTTCGAACGCCGTCTGGTCTCTACGGGGCTGGCCATCGCCCTGCCCGATGGCTACGCCGGCTTCGTCCAGCCCCGAAGCGGTTTGGCCATCAAGCAGGGCCTGTCTATAGTCAATACGCCGGGCCTCATCGACGCCCACTACCGAGGAGAACTCAAGGTTATCCTCATCAACCTGGATCCCTCCAACAACATCCAAATCAACAAAGGCGACCGCATAGCCCAACTCGTCATCCAAGAAGTCCCCACGGTCAACCTCATAGAAGTAGAAGAACTAGACAAAACCGACCGAGGCAACGGAGGCTTCGGCTCCAGCGGCGTCGCCTAGGGACGCTTGTATCCCTCCCGCCCGGGGCTTACCTATATCATTCCATGCTCAAACATTCTCGCGTCGCTTCGCTCGCTGCGAAACTGCGCGTGGAACGATATGTGAGAGAGGCGGGCGGGCGGCTACTCGCTTGAAACAATATTGACTCTCTTTTTAGCCGATGCGACAAAGGAACAGCTCCTTTGTCGCATCGGCTAACTGAAATTAGTTACTTTGGTTTCACCTTTGCAGCTTCTGATGGGGTAATCCAGCTTAGCTGCTTGTACGTAAACGTAGCTGCTCAGTGGGAGCCGCCCATATATCGTTCCACGCGCAGTTTCGCAGCGCAGCGAGAATGTTTGAGCATGGAATGATA
>CALLST010000374.1:0-3269 GCA_938011875.1 uncultured Collinsella sp.
CTCATCGCCAAGCTCGCGGACGAACGCTAGAGGCGGACGACCACCGACAACATTGACGCCAACGCAAAGGCGCGCCAGAGGATTCACCCCCGGCGCGCCTTATTTGTGATGTGACATGCGGGACTGTCCCTTTGTCACATTATGCGAACTGACTCAGATAGAGGTCGGCGTAAGCACCCTCGGCAGCCAGCAGTTCCTTATGCGTGCCTTGCTCGATAATGTTGCCGTGATCCATGACCAAGATCAGGTCGGCGTCCACGATCGTCGACAGGCGGTGCGCGATCACAAAGCTCGTGCGCCCGCGCATGAGCGCGTCCATGGCACGACCGATGGCAAGCTCGGTACGCGTATCCACGCTTGAGGTCGCCTCGTCCAGGATGAGAATCGCCGGGTTATTGAGCAGCACGCGTGCGATGGTCAGCAGCTGACGCTGGCCCTGGCTGATGCTTTCGGCATCATTGGCCACGCGCGTGTCGTAGCCCTGCGGCATGGTGCGCACAAAGAAGTCGACCTGCGCGGCGCGCGCAGCCGCCACGATCTCCTCACGCGTCGCCTCGGGACAGCCGTAGGCGATGTTTTCGGCAATCGTGCCATCGAACAGCCAGGCGTCCTGCAGCACCATGCCAAACTGCTGCCGTAGCTCGCCGCGGTCCATGCGGCTCGTATCCACGCCGTCGAGCGTAATGCGCCCGCCGTCAATCTCGTAGAAGCGCATGAGCAGGTTGATGAGCGTCGTCTTGCCCGCGCCCGTGGTTCCCACCACGGCAATCTTCTGGCCCGGCTCGGCGGTAAACGACACGTCGTGCATAAGCGGCTTGTCGGGCGAATAACCAAAGCGCACGTGCTCAAAGGAGACGCGACCCTCAACGCGACCCGGCAGCTTGGCGGCCTCGTCCGGCAGCGGATCGGCCTCCATCTCGGGCTCATCGAGCAGGTCGAACACGCGCTCCGCACTCGCCAGCGCGCTCTGCAGCGAGTTGAAGGTAAACGACAGCTGCGTCATGGGTTCGGACGCCTCGTAGATAAACTGGAAGAACGCCTGGAACACGCCGACGGTCATGTGACCGGCAACCAGCATGCTGCAGCCCACCAGCGCGATCACGATCTGCGCCAAACGGCCGATAAAGCGCACCGCAGGGCCGACGGCATTGATCATAAAGTCGGCCTTGGCACTCACGCGTGCCAGCTCGCCCGAGGCCTGGTGCACCTCGGCAGAACTTTGGCGTTCGCGGTTAAACGCGCGGATCACCAGACGGCCCGAATAGCCTTCCTCGACCGCACTCGTAATCTTGGACACCCACTCCTGGCGCTCGCCCGTCACATCGTGTGTGCGGCGCGAGACGACCTTCGTCACCAGCAGCGACAGTGCCGTAAAGAACAGAAAGACGAGCGTAAGCTGCACGCTGAACACGAACATCACGCTCACAGCACCAACAACCGTGCCGATCGACACGAGCAGCTGCAGCAATCCGCGCTGCATGCTCTCGGACATCTTGTCCAGGTCGTTGGTCGCGCGGCTGACGACCTCGCCGGGACGATGCGCGTCAAAATAGGCGAGCGGCAGACGGTTGAGCTTTTGCGCGATGCGGTTGCGCAGGCGCAGATTGAGACGCTCAGCGACGCTCGACATCAAAAAGCTCTGGAGCGCATAGAACGAGGCAGCGGCAGTCCAGATCATAAAGTAGACGAAAATGGTCTTGCCGCAGTTCTCCCAGGTGATGCTGAAGGTGGCGTTGTTGACAAACGCTACCTGAATGTGGCCCCACAGCTCATCGATCACGCGGGCGCTATATGCCGGCGCGGCAGTGTTAAAGATGACATAGAACACAATGCTCGCGAACACGATATAGAAGCGCCAATGGTCGCCGGCAGCCTCACTCCACAGGCGGCGCACCGTCGCCCAGGTATCCCGAGGCGTCTCGTCCTCGTCTTCGTCGTCCACGTCGCGCATACGCTCTGCCTCGGCGCGGGCGCGCTCGTCCTCGGCACGTTCGTTTTCCTCGTAGAGCGCTTGGCGGCGAGCCTCGCGCTCCGCCGCCTTGGCGGCTTCGTCCAGGTCGGGCGCGACGCCCGTCTCCTCGACTGTCTCTACAACCGCAGCGCCATCGACGATGCCCTGCTTCTTGAGCTCCTCGGTCATGCTACTCACCTCCCTTCATCTGCGATTCCGCGATTGCGCGGTACACCTCGCAGGTTTCCATGAGCTCGTCGTGCGTGCCTAGGCCCACGACCTCGCCATCCCTGAGCACCACGATCTGGTCGGCATGCAGAATGGTCGAGATACGCTGCGCGATGATGAGCACCGCAGCGTCACGCGTCTCGTCTTGCAACGCATGACGCAGGGCGGCATCGGTCTTAAAGTCCAGGGCCGAAAAACTGTCGTCGAAGATATATAGATCGGCATGCTTCATGAGTGCGCGGGCAATCGCCAGGCGCTGGCGCTGACCACCCGAGAAGTTCGTGCCGCCCTGGGCCACCGGCGTATCGAGCCCCTGGGGCTGGTCGAGCACAAAGGTGCTCTGGGCAACCTCCAGCGCATGGAGCATGTCAGCCTCAGTCGCGTCTTCGTTGCCAAAGCGCAGGTTGCTCGCCACCGTACCCGAGAACAGCCATGCCTTCTGCGGCACATAGGCGATACGCCCGCGGATGTCGTCTTGCGAAAGGTCGCGCAGATCGATGCCATTCAGGCGAATGGCGCCCTTCGTGGCATCGTGAAAACGCAGCAAGAGCTTTGCCACCGTCGACTTACCCGAACCGGTCGAGCCCACGATCGCGGTGGTCTGCCCGCGACGACAGGCAAAGCTCAGGTCGCACAGGGTATCCTCGTCGGCATCGTCAAAGCGAAACGACATGTGATCGAACACGGCGACCGCATCGGCCCCGTCCTTTGAGTCGGACGCGACCGCATCGAGCGTACGCTGGCCATCGACGATGCTCGGCTTAATCTCCAGCACCTGCTGTGCGCGGTTCAGACATGCGGCGGCACGCGGAAGCGTCAGCACCACCATCTGGGCCATCATCACAAAGAACAGGATCAGAAGCGCGTACTCCAGCACCGCCGAGATGCTCGCGATCTGCATGGCGTGGGCGCCCACGCGGTTGCCGCCCACCCACAGTACCGCTACCTCGGCGATATTCATCAGAAAGAAGGTGGAGCTGTCGAGGCCCACAAACAGATGGTTGACTTTGATGGCGTTGGCGGCGTAGTCGCTAAACACCTCGTCCAGGCGCTGTTCCTCACGACGCTCCTTGTTAAACGCACGGATGAC
>CALLST010000375.1:0-1786 GCA_938011875.1 uncultured Collinsella sp.
GAACGTCCGGGCTGGCCTCAAGCCACTGGTTGAGGGACAACACGTTGCCGATAAGGAGACTGCCCTTGAGATTGCTGCCATAGTCCGTCAAGTCAGTATTGACCGACAGGTCCTCTGGGTAGGAACGCGGATCCTCCCTCAGGCGCTTCGCCATCTGTTCACGCGAGTACTGACTTGCGATCCAGAGCGCATGAGATTTGGCGCGAGGCTCTTTTTCGAGATCCTCTTTAAGTATGTTGAAGGCAAACGTCTGGGCAGCCATCGGGGAAAGTTCGTTGGCCATCAACAACTTGAAGCCGGCACTTTCAAGGCCGAGGCACAAGCCCCCGCAGCCGGCAAAGAGTTCAATGTGGTTCATCAAAAGCTCGCACAAAATCCGTAGTAGGAGGAGTTTACCCTACGTGCACAAAAAAGTCCAGGCTGCACGGTCGGGCTCCACATTGAGCCTGTTTCTCGACGCCGAGCCTCTCCGGACCTCTCCCTTAACTCGTAACTGACGGAGACCCAGCCATGCTTTTCGCACCGCGCGTCTTGCGCTCTCGGATAAAGACATTTCCCATGTGGTACTTCAAATAGGCGGCCAGCGGGGGTGTCAAGAACCGAACATGCAGATCGTCGGAAATCCCGAGGTCCGCAGGGCCGACAAAGGCGGGGGAGAATACGATCTTGCCCTGATCTCTCGGATTGAACGATATGAACCCTCCGTCAAACGCCTTGTCCAAATTGGGCGTCAACAGCAGTCCGTTGTACGGGTCGAGTCTCTCGACGTTGTCCGCCACATACCAGGGTTTGATGTGTGAGGCGATCAAGAATTCCGGTTGTTTATAGCCAGTGACCGAGCACTTGCCGTCCCAAAGCTTCATGAGGTCATTTCGATACTTGCCCTGACCAACACGAGCCATCACCAGCGTCTCTTTTACTGTAGCCGAAATGGTGGAATCATCACGGATGAGCTTGACATCCTTTTCCTCAACCCAAAACCCTTTTTGTCTCTCTTGCAGATAGGCTTTGTAGTGATTCAGGCCGCATTTATACATGCCCTTTCCACTCCTGTCTGCCTCAACAACCTCAGGGTTTTCAAAGAGGCGCTTTCCTAGCTCATCCAAAAGCGACGAATCATCAACCGTCGCCAGGTTAACTCCGATCTTTTTCGACAGATAACAAAAAACGGCCCAGCTGTAGTTTTTCGCACTTTTCTGGGTAAGTTTTCGTTCTCTGACCAACCACTCGTGGAAATACATTGACGTCCCCTTTCTGGCTTGGCATATTCATCGCCAAGAACTCAAACGATAGCAATTCCCGCGCCTCGAGGTATAGGTCATCTTAGAACCCGGAAGCGACTTTACTTGTCCGCCGCGACCCAAATTGGACTCAGAGGGCTGGGCTCCGCGACCAAGCCCTCGCCCTCTCTTTGGTCCGTGCCCGGCGAGACCTTGCCCTCAAGGCCCCGCCTGGCGGTCAATCACTTGAGTTCTTCGATGACGATGAGTACATGGAAGTAACGCCTGAATCTATCCGCTTGCGTAAACAAATTTTGAATAAAGCAGAGCGTGATAAAGCCAATAAACGTAAGAAAAAAGCAGCAGAAGCTGAATAAAATATAGAGAGGAGAAGAGATGTTTTATCTGATTGTTGCTATATTGATTGCATCATTCTATTTCTTTATTGCACCAAAGTCGGTTAAAAACACTATGAATCTTCTCTTTGTCATGGCTACCTTAGCATTGCTCTTGCTTTTAGCAGTGTTATCAATCATTAAATTCTTCAGTTTACCTGGTGAGTTCTT
>CALLST010000376.1:0-16498 GCA_938011875.1 uncultured Collinsella sp.
GCGGTGAAATAGTTCCTAAATACGGCTTTAGATGCTTCAGACAGGAACTATTCCACCGCAACTTCGAAGTCTAGTCATGCGACGTATGGCGATGCAGTAAATCTGCTACACTAGTACAACATGCCTCCGTAGCTCAGGGGATAGAGCACCGCTCTCCTAAAGCGGGTGTCGACGGTTCGAATCCGCCCGGGGGCACCAGAGATTTGTCGAGCCCGGTACACCGCCACGGTACCGGGCTCTTCTGGTTCATGTCATGTCAAAAACGAAGCGCCCGCTTGCTGGGGGAGCAAGCGGGCGCCTGTGAGCGAATATGTTTGCGGCGAGAGCCGTGATGAGCGGTGGGGTGGCGACTAGTTGGTCGTACCGGAATCGTCACCCGTGCCCGAGCCAGAGCCCGAACCCGAGCCAGAAAGTGCGACCGTCAGCGTAATCGTGCTGTCGGTGGACTGCTTGCCGGTGGGGGAGACGCCCGTAACGGTGGCATCCTCGTTACCGCTTACGGGATTGCCGTTCTGGTCACAGAAGCCGATGTTATAGAAACCGGCGTTGTTGAGCGCGGTGACGGCGGCGGAGATGCTCTTGCCGTACAGGTTGCCCGGAACGCTGGCCTTGCCGGACTTCTTGGCAATGACGACGGTAATCGTGGCGCCGGGCTTCTGCTTGCCGCTGGGGTTCCAGCTAATGACGGTGCCCTCGGTGACGGAATCGTTCTCCTGGTAGCTCACGTCGACGCCAAAGCCTGCCATATCGAGGGCGTTGCGCGCCTGGGCCTCGGTCATGTCGGTCAGGTCGGGGACGGACGTGGTATCCGGGCCGCTGGAGACCTTGTACGAGATGGTCGTGCCCTTCGCGACTTCCTTACCGGCTTCGGTGCCCTGCTCAAAGACCTGGCCCTCATCGGCCTCGTTGGCCTCCTCGGAGGCGTTGCCCTTCAGGCCAACGCTTGCCAGTGCGGCTTCTGCTTGGTCCTTGGTCAGGCCGACAAGTTTGGGAACCTCAACCTTTTCGGAGGGCTTGGGGCCCTTGGAGACTACCAGGTTCACCTTGGTGCCCTTGGCCTTCTTGGTGTTGCCGTTGGGCGTCTGCTCGGCGACCTTGCCCTCGTCGACATCGTCGTTGTAGCTTTGGTCGATGGTGCCGACCTCGAGGCCGGCTTCCTTGATCAGCTCGACGGCAGTCTGCTGGTCCTTGCCCAGCACGTCGGGCACGGTGACCTGCTCGCCGCCAAAGAGTCCTGTGGCAAAGGCCACCACGATGCCGATGACGGCAACGGCTGCCACCACGGCGGCGATGATTTTGTTCTTGTTGGATTTGGGCTCTTCGACCTCGTAGGAGCCGGTGGAGCCCGAAACCGAGCTACGGGCGGTATTTTGGCCGCTCACGCCCGAGACGGGACGCACCATGGCGCGCGTCTGATCGGAAAGCTCGCGAGTCTTGGTGGCGCCCAGCTCACCGGGGGCACCGATGATGCGCGTGGGCTCCGAGACGTTGACGGCACGGCCCGACAGGTAGCTGTTGAGCACCTGACGCAGCTCGTCGGCGGTCTGGAAGCGGTTTGCCGGATCCTTCTCCATGCACTTGAGGATGATGCGCTCAAGGTCGGCGTCGACACCGGAGTTGATCTGACTCGGCGGAATAGGCAGCTCGTTGACCTGCTTGAGTGCGACCGAGATAGCGTCGTCACCGTCAAAGGGAACGCGGCCGGTGGCGCATTCATACATCACGACGCCCAGCGAGTAGATATCCGAGGTGGGGCCGAGGTCCTGACCGCGGGTCTGCTCGGGGCTGACGTAGTGGGCGGTTCCCAGCACGTTGTTGTCTTGCGTGAGGTGGCTGTTCTTGGCGCGCGCGATGCCAAAGTCCATCACCTTGATGTTGCCGTCGGGCAGCACCATGATGTTCTGCGGCTTAATGTCGCGGTGGATGATCTCGTGCTTGTGGGCGACCGAAAGCGCGGAGCTGATCTGCGAGCCGATCTGGGCGACCTTCTTGGGGTCGAGGGCGCCGTGGCTCTTGATGCCGCTCTTAAGGTCGGTGCCGCGCAGGTACTCCATGACGATGTAATAGGTGTCGCCGTCCTTGCCCCAATCGTAGACGCCCACGATATAGGGGGAGGAGAGGCCGGCTGCTGCCTGGGCCTCCTGCTTAAAGCGTGCGGCGAAGGTTGCGTCGCCGGCATACTGTGGCAGCATGATCTTGACGGCTACCGTGCGGTCGAGGACCTGGTCCTGTGCACGGTAGACGGTCGCCATGCCGCCCGTCCCCACCTTATCCTTGAGGAGGTATCTTCCCCCGAGGACCCTCTGTTCCATTCCTGCTCCTAACATAACTATTCGCTCAACGATGTGTGTAGTACCTACGATGTGGCCGCTGGGGCCGTGTGGCGCGTTGCCGCTAACCCTTAGGCCGCGGCGCGCCTCGGGTGTCCGATTCGATCATGGGCATCACGCTCCCTGTGCGGCAAGCGCCGCGGTCAGGACGATACCGGCGATCTTGGCGGCCTTGACGTCATGCTTGTCGAAATCCTCCAAGGCCACCGAGATGGCGACCGTGGGTGAATCGTAAGGTGCAAAGCCAACGAACATCGAGTTGACGTTGGTGCCGCCAGTCTCGGCCGAGCCGGTCTTGCCGGCGACCTTGACGCCGGGGATTTGGGCATCGGTGCCGGTGCCGGACTGGACGACGGCAAGCATGGCCTGCTTGACCTGGTCGGCCGTGGCGGAGCTGACGGCCTGACCCAGCGAGCGGGACTGCGTGGTCTTGACCACGGTTCCGTCCGGGGCGAGTACCTGGGCTACAAAGTACGGGTCCATGACCACGCCGCTGTTAGCGATGGCGGCGGCAATCACGGCGTTTTGCATGACGGTGGTCTGCGGGCCGGGCGTGTGGTCCATGCCGACAGGCTGGCCGGCGCCGGCCCAGGCGGTCTCCCACTCGGTCATGAGCGACGGGTCGGCCATGATGGAGGCCGCGGAGGTCAGGTCCTGGCCGAGCTTTTGGCCGTAGCCAAAGGCGTTGGCAAACTGCACGAGCGTGTTTGCGCCAACTTCGTTTGCCACCTGGCCAAAGACGACGTTGGAGGACACGGCAAAGGCCTGCTGCAGGCTGATGGTGCCGTAGCTCTCGTTGGCATCGTTGGTGACCGGTGCGTTGCCGATATCCATGGAGCCGGGCGCCTGGTAGGTGCTGGTAAGGCTGGCGGTACCGGTCTCGAGTGCCGCGGAAAGCGTAACGACCTTAAACGTTGAGCCCGGCGTGTACAGCGCGTCCATGGCGCGATTGTACATGGAGCCGTCCTCGCCGCCGCCCGTCTGCAGCAGGGCATCGATGTTGGTGTTGTCGTAGGTGGGCGAGCTGGCACATGCGAGCACCGCGCCGGTACGCGGATCGATGACCACTACAGCGCCCTTAAAGCCCTTGAGTGCCTGCTCGGCCGCCGTCTGGATACGCGAGTCGATGGTGAGCTTGGCGGTGTTGCCCGGCTGGGTCTGGCCCGCGAGCGACGCGATGGCATTGTTCCAGCTGGAGTAGTCCTTAGAACCGGTGAGCGTGTCGTTCATGACGCTCTCGATGGCGGTGGTGCCATACTGCTGGCTCACGTAGCCAACCACGTGCGCTGCCAGGTTACCGTTGGGGTAGGAGCGTACGTAGGTGCCGTCCTCCTGCTGCAGCGACTCGGCCAGCGTCACGCCGTCGGACGTGATGATGGAGCCGCGCTGGATGTACTTGGAGCGGGCGATGGTGTGGTTGTTGGTCGGCATGTCCTGATAGTCCTTGGCCTTAATGACCTGGACATAGGTGAGGTTGCCGATAAGGATGGCGAACAGCGCCGTAAAGGCGAGCACCGCACGGGTTAGACGGTTGGCGAGCGCAACGCGGCCGAGCACACCGGATTCAGGCGTGTCGAGCAGGCGACGGCGCATGCGCGAGCCGACGGAATGGCTGCCGCTGCCGTAGGAAGACGAGGTGGCAAAGCGCGTGCCCGTCGGGGCGGCGGCAGATGCGACCTGATCATCGGTGATGGCGGCCATGGTGCCGGTGCCGGTAAGCTCGGCCTCGCGTCCGGTAGCCTCGTCACCGGCGCGCAGCAGGAGCGCGACGATGATAAAGCTCGCCAGCAGAGAGGAGCCGCCCTGGCTCATAAAGGGCAGGGTGACGCCGGTCAGCGGGATCAGGCGAGTTACGCCGCCAACGATCAAGAAGGCCTGGAAGCTGATGGCGGCCGTAAGGCCTGTGGCGCTAAAGGCGGCGAGGTCGGATTTAGCGCGGGCAGCCGTGGTGAGGCCACGCACGGCAAAGAGCATAAACAGGATGAGCACGGCGCCGCCGCCCAAAAGGCCCATCTCCTCGCCGATAGCCGAGAAGATAAAGTCGGACTCGACGACAGGGATGTTGTTGGCCATGCCGTTGCCGATGCCAACACCGACCAGACCGCCATCGGCAAGCGAGAAGAGCGACTGGACGATCTGGTAGCCCTGGCCCTGGGCGTCCTTAAACGGATCGACCCAAACCTGGAAACGCACCTGAACGTGCGATAGGAACTTGTAGGCGCCCACGGCTCCGACAGCTAAGAGCGCAAGGCCGATAACGACATACGAAAAGCGCCCCGTGGCAACGTAGAGCATCAGCAAGAAGATGGTGTAGAACAGCACGGCCGAACCCAGGTCGCGTTCGAAGACGACGACGAGCAGGCACACACCCCACACGGCAAACAGCGGCAGCAGCAGTCGCAGGCGAGGGATCTTAAAGCCCAAGATCTTGCGGTTGGAGATGGAGAGCAGCTCGCGGTTCTCGGCCAGGTAGCCGGCCAGGAACAGGACGATAAAGACCTTGGCGAACTCGCCGGGCTGGATGGTAAAGCCCGCGATGCGAATCCACAGCTTGGAGCCCGAGATCGTGGTGCCGATAAAGATCGGCAGCATCAGCAGAATGATGCCGATGATGCCAAAGGTGTACTTGTAGCGCATGACCACGTCGAGGTTTTTGACTAGTGCAAGCGTTCCCACCATGAGCGCCACCGAGACAAACAGGATGATGAGCTGTGAGATGGCGAGAGCGGGGGCGAGACGCGTCACGAACGTGATGCCGATGCCCGAAAGTATAAATACGATGGGCAGGATGGCGGGGTCGGCACCGGGCGCCAAGATGCGCACGGCAATGTGGGCCGCGGCAAAGGCGGCAAAGAGGCCGATCGGTACGGCGAGTGTCTCAAAGGAGATGGCAGCGCCCGCGGTGAGGACGTACATCGCATACAGCAGGATGACGGGGAACGCCGAGGCGATGAGCAAGAGCAGTTCGGTGTTGCGGCGACTCATAAGCGGCACTCCCTTTCTAATTCTTATCGGAGGCTTCGGCCTCGGCGGACTGTTCGGCGGTTTTCTCGGAATCTGATTCGGAGGTCGATCCCTGATTGGTGTTGTCGCGAATCGTTTGCGCGTCGATCACCTGGCGGGTCTGCTCCTCGTCGATCTGGTGGCGGTACTTGGATATCGTGTCCTGCGCATCGTCGACACTTGTTTGCGGAATGCCCGCCTTGAGGCGGTTTTGCGTGTCTTCGGGCAGGTCGGACAGCTTGATACTGGTTTCGCTTTCGAGCCAGTGGAGCTTGAGTCCGAGTGGCTTGCCGGGCAGGCCGCGCCAGACGGCGACATTGCCCTGGTAGGTACCCAGGTAGTACGAGCCGGTGACACCCGTGTAGGCCCAGATGCCAGCTGCCAGCACAAAGACGAGGGCCAGGATGGCGGCGATGGTAATGTTGCGGCGACGCACGCGTTGCGCCTCGCGCATAACGCCATCGTCAACCAGGTCAACGACTACTACGGTCACGTTGTCGTGGCCGCCGGCGGCAAGCGCCGCGTCCACTAGGTTGTCAACGCAGATTTGCGCGGTTGAGGACTGCGTGGCGATGTTCTCGATATCGCTATCGGGAATCATGCTCGAAAGGCCGTCCGAGCACAGGATCAGGCGGTCGCCTTCCTCGATATGCAGAGTGAAGTGGTCGGCATACATGGCGGGGTCCGAACCCAGTGCGCGGGTGATGACCGAACGGTTGGGGTGGACGCGAGCCTCGTCTGCCGTGATCTCACCGGCGTCCACGAGCTCCTCCACATAGGAGTGGTCGCGGGTCACGCGGATGAGCGTGCCCTCGTGGAGCAGGTAGGCGCGCGAGTCGCCCACGTGGGCGATGGCGAGCGTGTCGTTTTCGATATAGGCGCAAGTGGCTGTGCAGCCCATGCCAGGCTTGCCCAGGCCGTTCAGGGCCGCCTCGATTACGGCGGCGTTGGCTGCCTCGACGGCTGCGGCCAGGCGTGCTGCGTCGGCGGACTGTGGGGCCGTCTTGGCAATAGTCTCGACGGCGATAGAAGAGGCTACCTCGCCCGCGGCGTGGCCGCCCATGCCGTCGCATACGCAAAAGAGCGGCGACTGCACCAGGTAGGAATCCTCATTGTGCGGGCGCACGCAGCCAACGTCGGAGCGGGCGCCCCACATGAGTTGCGTGGTGGTGCCGGCATCATAGGTCGAGTCGGTCTCGATGCGTTCCTCGGTCAGGGGCTCAAAGCTCATGGTCGAGCCGGGGTCTTTGAGTTTGGCCTCAACGGCGGCAACGTCGATCTCGGCTGTGTCACCGGGAGAGACGGTGTCGGTCTCGGCGTTTGATTCGGAATCACCGGTGTCCGGGGAGTCGGGCTCCTCGGACACGCGGGCGGTCGACTCGTCGTCTTGCGGGCTGACGTCTATAGGCTCGGGCGCCGGCGTAGACGCGGGCGCAACCCCGGATGCTGGGGCTATGGGAAACGCCGGCGCGGCGGGCTCGGGTGCTGCAAACACCGCAGCGCTCTCGTTGATTGCCGCGGCGACGGGCTCTGCAAAGTGAGCCGGCGCCGGGGTTGCTTCGGGCGCTGTGGGCTGTTCCGCAGCATGTGCGCCGATGGGCGCTGCTGCGGCATCCTCTTCGCCCTCGTTATCGGCGAGATCAGAAATATCATGCGTTACATGCGAAAGAGGCAGGGAGAACACGGTGTCCTCGGGCTCCACGGGTGTGGAGTCCGCCGGAGCGGCGTGGGCCGGTGCAGCTACGGCGGCAGCCGGTGCCTCGGTCATGGTTGCGGACTTGTTCTCCTCGTCGATCATCGACGGTTCACCTTCATGACCACGTCGCCAATCTGGACTTCGTCGCCCTCACGCAGCGTCGCGGGCTCCACGAGCTGGCGGCCGTTGACGAGCGTGCCGTTAAGCGAGTTGAGGTCCTCGATGATGAGCGCCGGGCCCTGCAGCGAAAAGCGCGCATGCGAGGCCGAGACGAACGGTTCGTTGATGCAGATGTCCGAAGATGGCGAGCGACCGACGATGACGGGGCCGAGCATGTCTACGTGGATGCCGCGGATACCGCGCGGACCCTTGTCCACATCAATCGTCCAGATAGCCGAGTCGCGGCGCTGCCCGCGCACAAGTCCCACGCCTGTCTTCATGACGGCGAACAGGAAGATATAGAGCAGGGCGACCAAGACGATGCGGCCTGCAAAAAGGACGATATCGATGTTCATAAGCGACTATCCCCTAAATTCAAAGGTACTCAGGCCAAACGTCAGCAGATCGCCGTTGCGCAGCGGGCAGCGCGTGATGCGGCGGTTGTTGACGAGCGTGCCGTTGGTGGAATTGAGGTCCTCGATCGACCAATCCGAGCCCGTAAAGGTGAGCTGGGCGTGGCGGCGCGACACGTTGGGGTCGCGCAGGGCAATGTCGGAAACTGAGCGCTCGCGACCGATGGTCACCTGTGCGGAGGTGATGCTATGGCTCTCGCCGCTCACGACGTCGACGAGCTGGGCGAGCGGGCGCTGCGGGGCGCGAGTGCTCGCCATGTTGGAGGCGATGCCGGCTGCGGCGCCAAGGCCCACGGCGGCACCGGTCGCGGCGGCTCCGCCCATGCCGGCAAGCGCGTCGCGCGAGACGGTCTGCGGCACCGGGATGGGTGCGGCGGCGGGGTCGGGGACGCTAGGCGCGAAGGGGTCTGCCACGGCAAGCGGGTCGGGAGCGGCGGCGCGAGGCGTCGGCTGCTGCTGGGGCATGGCGGCGGGGCGCTGCTGCTGCGGGGCAGCAAACTGCTGCTGGCCGGCGCGCGGGGCGCTGGCGGCACGGCTCGCGGCCGAGTTGTTCTGGCCCAGGCCGTTTTGGTAGGCGCGCTCTTCCTCGTACAGGCGACCGAGCGTAGGGGCATCGACGTTCTCGGCAAAGACCGAGAACTTGCCGGCGCGCAGCTGCGGATCGATCATAAAGCGCACGAGGGGCTCGCCGACAAAGACATAGCGGCGCTTTTCGGCCTGCGCCTTCACAAACTCGCGGACCTCGCGCGAAAGCTCGGGGTAGAACGGGGCGAGCATGGGATCGTCGTCGGCGGCGATCAGGATGGTATAGAGTGCCGGCGCCGTGTTGACGCCGTTGATCACCAGAGTCTGATCCTCCATGTCGCGAGCGGCCTGCTTGGCAAGCTTCTTAAAGGAGAACGGGGCACGGGTGGCACCGAAGATGCCGGCCACGTGGTCCTCGAAGATGTTCAGGAAGTTCACGAAAGATCACTCTCCGTATAGGTTCTTTGGTATCCGAGCAAATATAGGCATATCCCAACGATTATAGAGGATAGGGTTCCCGCAACCGCCGCCTTGGCGACGACCGCGGCTGCAAGGCTGGCAATTTCCATATGGTGTGCAAGACAGGACGCCGCTGCGCAGCCGATGCCGGCGACAGCGATGGCGGCGATTACGGCAAGGTTTGAGCCCTGATTGGCACGCTTGGCATGGACATTGAGCAGCGCAGATGACGCCGCGGCAGTTGCCGCGGCCAGCCCAAAGGCAGCCCAAAGGAGTGGGTCTCCCAGCGCTGCGGCAACGTTACCGAGCCCCAGCACGCCTCCGGCTGAAAGCGCGACCGTGGCCAGACGGGCAAAAAGCGCGCCCATGCCCGTTGCCGCAGCGGCGCTTGTCGGGCCGAGCCAAAATGACGCGACGCCGGCGGCGACCCCAGCTGCCAGGAAGGTATTGCCGGTCAGACAGCCAAGCGCGAGTGCACAGGCGAGTGCGGCGCTCGCGGCAGCCTCGGTACGACCCCAGGCGATCCACCAACCGGACATGGCGGCGGCAAAGATCACCGCGACGGGCAGCATCGACAGGATGCCCTGTGCCTGCATGGTGGCGTTGGCCATGAGCACCAAAAAGCCCACAGCCGAGATGGCCGAGCCAATCTGGGGGGCCAGGCCAGCCGCCGCGCCGATCGCGATGGCCGCAATGACCAGGCCGGGAAGCGCCGCGACCCCGGCCGTTTGCATCAGCAAAAAGCTAAAGGTGCCGCACGTTAGCGCCGAGATAGCGCGCATGGTGTAGTCGCGCGCATGGCTCCAGCGCGTGCCCGCCCAGCCGAGTGCGGGGTCGACCTCGATGGCGTCGTCCTCGTAGTGCGACGGCTCGATATCGTCGAGCTCCTGCTCGTCATCCGAAAGCTCGCCAACCATTTGTTCCAGGCTGCGACGGCCTTCGCGCACGCTGCCCAGACCGGCAAGGAGCTGGTCGCAAAATGCCTCGATGCTGTTGGGGCGGTCCTGCGGCATGGGGGAGAGCGCGCTCATGAGCGCGACCTCGGCTCCCGGGGGAAAGTGTGGTATCAGCTCACTGGGATAGGTGGCGCCGCCGATGATGCGGCCGAGCGAGTCGGCGGGCGTGGCCGCCATAAAGGGGGCGTTGCCACACAGACCCTCGTAGATCACACAGGCAAGGGCAAAGACATCAGCGCGTTCGTCGACCGTGCCGGTCTCGATATCGAGCTGCTCGGGCGGCATGTAGCCGATGGTGCCGCCGCGCGAGCCGCCAAAGCCACCGGCGGACGACAGTCGCGCCATGCCAAAGTCGGTGAGCTTTACATTGCCCGAGTGGTCGATGAGCACGTTGGCGGGCTTAATGTCCAGGTGGAGTACGCCATTACTATGGGCGAAGGTGAGCGCCTGGCCCAGGGCATCGGCAATAGCTGCGGCCTCGTCAAAGGTAAGTGAGTGACCGTCCACGCGGTGCAAAAACTCGGCCAGCGACATGCCATCGACATATTCCATAACCAGGTAGGCATAGGCTGTGTCGTGCGTAAAGTCGATGACCTGCACGATATTGGGATGTTGAAGCATGGCGGCGGTGTGCGCCTCGCGCAGGACATCCATGATGTCGCTGGCGGGCATGCCGACACCGTTAATAAGGGGGATGCGCTTAATGGCGACGCGGCGGCGCAGGTGCGTGTCGCGGCAGATCTCGATGGAGCCAAAACCGCCGGTCGCAAGCGTCTCGAGCGGCTGGTACCGCTTGAGCAGCTCGCGAGAGCTAGTGCCCTCCAAGGGAACGTCCGGCGAGAACCGGGCGGTATGTTGCGAGAAAAGCGGCATGGCCAACCCTCGTGCGTTTAAAGTTCGTTTGCGAGTGGCGGGCGCGGAGCCGAGCCGTTCGCGGTGGCATAGATGCTGCTAGTGTAGCACGCTCGGGTGCATGGGGAGGATAGCGGGATGCGAGGCTGCCTGCCTGGTTTGGCCTTAGCGCTTTTTCTTGTTCTTCTTCTGCTTGCGCTTGGTCTCCTGGGGCTTGTCGCCCTGCTTGGCCGCGGCGGCGGCCTTCTCGGCCTTCATCTTCTTGCGTTTGGTCTCGATGCGGAGTTTTTTGTTGATGCGGGCCTTGAGGAAGGGACCGAACTGCTCGGCATCGCCACGGACGAAGGTGTCCTTGGGGATCGTCACGCCCTGGTCGGCGAACATGGCCACAAAGATGCGCTCGCCGTCGAGTACGTGGTCGAGCTTGTCAAACGGGAAGAACTGCGACTTGCCGCTCTTGCCCCAAACCATCAGGCCGTCCTCGTTGGCGGCGACGCGGCGATAGCGGCCACCCATGGACTCGTCGGCCTCGACGGCGTCGATAAAGTCGCGGGCGAGCGTGTGGTGCAGGTTCTTGCTCCACCAGGCCAAAAAGGCGCCGAACACGATCAACACGACGCCGAACTTGATCCAGCTGCCGCCGGCCACCAGCATGCCGATGCCGATGAGCGCGGCAACTGCCGCGGCGACATACAGCGAGCCGCGACGCCTGGGCGAGGCGACCAGGCGGGCGAAGTCGGTGACCAGGTCGTTTTCGTACTGGTACTCGTTGAGGTACAGGATGCCGTCGTCGGCTGCGGCCTGCTCCTCGAGCGCGACCTCGACCTGGTCGGCTGCTTCGGAGGGAACGAGGTTGCTCTCTGCGTCTGCCATGCTCTTTGGACTCCTATCGCGGCGGGCTCGCCGTACGGGTTATTATGGAATGCAGTATGCCGTGCGACCGCATGGCCGCCGCGGCAACAAGACTCAGTATACCCGGGGGAGCACCCATGGAATCGTTGTACCGAAAGTATCGCCCGCTCACCTTTGACTCCGTGGTGGGCCAGCAGCATATCGTCTCGACGCTCGAGCACGCCATCACCGAGGGGCGCCTGTCCCACGCCTACCTGTTCTGCGGACCGCGCGGCACGGGCAAGACCACCATGGCGCGCATTCTGGCCAAGGCGCTGCTGTGCCGCAATGCCGAGGCGGCGCGCGCCGAGGGTGCAAGCGGCTGCATGCCCGACGGTACTTGCGAGGAGTGCGAGCTCATTGCCGAGGGTAACCACCCCGATGTCTACGAGCTCGATGCCGCAAGCCGTACCGGCGTGGACAACGTGCGCGAGGAGATCATCAACTCCGTCAACTTTGCCCCGGTGCGCGGCAAGTACAAGATCTATATCATCGACGAGGTCCACATGCTCACGACGGCGGCGTTCAACGCGCTGCTCAAGACGCTTGAGGAGCCGCCGGCACACGTGATCTTTGTGCTGTGCACCACCGACCCGCAAAAGATTCTGGAGACCATCCTCTCGCGCTGCCAGCGTTTCGATTTCCATCGCATCGGCAACGAGGATATCGAGCGCCGCCTGGCATACGTGTGCGAGCAGGAGGGCTTCGATTACGACGACGAGGCACTCGCCATTGTGGCGCGCCATGCCAAGGGCGGTATGCGCGACGCGCTGTCCACGCTGGAGCAGCTGAGCGTCTTTGGCAACGGTTCTGTGCATGCGGACGACGCCCGCTCGCTTTTAGGCGAGGTTTCGGACCAGATTCTGGGCGAGTTTTCCCGCGCCATTGCCGATCGCGATGTTGCCGAGCTCTATGGACTGATCCGTGCGCAGGTCGAGGAGGGCAATGACCTGCTGGAGCTGACGCGCGACCTGGTGGCGCATGTGCGCGACGTGTACGTTGCCTGCGTTGCCGGTGCCCGTGCCGAGCTGTTTGAGGGCGGCTCCGAGCAGGCCGAGGCGCTTGCTGCCGAGGCCGCTGCCTTTGGCGAGCATCCTGCCGACCGCCTGGCCCGCGTGCTGACGGTGCTCGACGATGCCGCACTGGAGATGAGGGGCGCGAGCGACGTGCGCCTGGTGCTCGAGATTGCCTGCACGCGTCTGGCACGTCCCGAGGCCGATTTAACGATTGAGGCATTGGCCGAGCGCGTGGCACGCCTGGAGGCCATGGTTGCCAATGCCGCCGTTCCGGCGAGCGTGACTGCTGCTCAAGCGGGTGCGCCTGCTGCATCCGCACCCGCTGCTGCCCAACAGCCGACGCTCATTTCGGGCGCCCGTGCTGCCACTTCGGTGGCATCCGCTGCCCCCGCTGCTACGTCCGCGCATCAGGGTGGCATGCTTTGGGACCGCGGCGCTGCTGTTCCGGCTGCCCAGCCTGCGCCCAAGTCCGCGGCTCCTGCGCCGGCTCCGACGCCTCAGCCCGTTGCGGCCCCTGCGCCTGCTACCGCTCCGGCGCCTAAGCCCCAGTCCAACAATGCCGCCCAGGTTGCCGTCGCCGGTGCTGTCGAGACGCCCGCGGTCGAGGATGCCGGAGAGCTGCAGCGCAAATGGGCCGAGGTCGTCGAGCGCGTCAAGGCGCGTCAGGCTTCCTACGCGGGGCTTTTGCTCAATGCCCGCGCCACGGCTGACGACGGCTCCAGGCTCACGGTCTCGTTCCCCGCGGGCTCGACCTTTGCCATCAAGATGCTTGGACGCGCCGACACGCAGTCGGTGGTCCTGCCGACGGTCTGCGCAGTCTTCGGTCGTCGTACCGTCGACTATGTCCTGGATGGGGGTGGCACGCCGGCTCCTCAACATGAGGAGCATTCTCCATCTGCACGGGCTGCGGCATCTGCGGACCCGCAACCCGTGTCCTCGGTGGCCCCTGCATCCTCGAGCGCCAGCGCGACGCAGCCAAAAGCGGCACCGGTAGCGGCATCGACCCCATCGGCGCCTGAACCCGCTGCGCCCAAACCGGCTGCTCCGATCCCCGCGCCCAAGCCCGCTGCCGCGCCTGCGCCCAAGTCATCCGACCTGGGCAAAGCCCCCTGGCTACGCTCCGACAACCCTGCCGGCGCCCCCGCTACGGGTAAGCTTCCGACCGAGCCCGCGCCCCGAGCGCCCGAGCGCGCGTCCGCTCCCAAGGCTCAGCCCGCCGCGCCGTCTGCGTCGTGGGAATCCGAGCAGGTGCCTTACGACGACGCCATGGTCGGCGGCTTCGCCGGCGATGCGAGCGGGGAAGATCTTCCTCCGTTCGACGTGCCTGTCGCGGCGCCTGCGCCCAAGCCTGCTGCAACTGTTCCCAAAGAGGAGGACGCTCCTCCAGCTCCCTGGGGGTCCAACCCCGGCGCCGGCAGCCCCTTTGGCCACCAGGGCGCAGCCCCGAGCATCCCGCAGACCGAGGACGAGGCCAAAGCCCTCATCCGCAGCGTCTTCGGCCAGTCCACCATCTTCAAGCCGGTGGAGTAGCTGCGCAGGCGGGTATACTGCTCAAGAAGAGGACCCCTTGTCCGGGCGCATCTGTATTTCGGACATGTGTAGTGTGGTGTCGCGTATCTCGCATTCGAGCAGACAGGTGCGTGACGGTCGGCCTAGGATGCTGAGGTCGATACGATACGTCGCATGGCTGTCCGTGTACTCGACTTGCTCGGCGTTAATGGTTGCTCCGATTGCCAAATAAACGCCTAGCTCGGCATCGACAATCTTGAAGTCCTTTATCTTGACCTTGAACTCTTGATAGAGGGACGGGCTGTTGTAGTAAATGGTTCGGGTTCCGTCGGTGCATTCATCGGTCGTCTCCCATTTGACGACGGGCTGGTCCGAGCTGGCTATCAGCAGTTCTGCTCCAAAAGCTATGGCATGGGTGATGACAACCAGCAATGCCCAGCCGACAAAGAGATAGAGAACCACATATGCAACGGGGTGTTTTGAGCGGATGTTTTGGAGTACGGCTGGGACATTCACGAGGGCACCTCCAAATCGTCATCTATGACAATCAAATTATACCCAGCCGCCATGCGTGCCGCCTCGAGCAGCGGCTCGGCATTTTGCCATGTAGCCTTGTAGCCCTACGCATAAACTGCCTGGTTCCAGCTCTGCTAGATGTAGCTTGAGATAATTATGCAACCTTGCATAATTCGACCTTGCATAATCTTTGAGTGCGGTTTGTATTGGAGGACATGTATATCGACTGAGGTAACACGTCCGCCCCGCTCTCTCGCCGCGCGCCGTGGTACGATTTTTGAGTTTGAAAGTCCCGCCGTGCTCCGGCTGCCCTTGCAGCTCGGCGTGCGGCCGCACGTAAAGGAGCCATCATGGCCGGTATGAACATGCAGCAGATGATGAAGCAGGCTCGCAAGATGCAGGAGCAGCTTGCCGCCGCGCAGGAGAACCTCAAGTCCCAGACCGTCGACGCCTCTGCCGGCGGCGGCATGGTCAAGGTGACCGTTAACGGCGAGATGGAGCTCGTCAACCTCACCATCGATCCCGATGCGCTCGATCCCGAGGACGTCGATATGCTGCAGGATATGATCATGGCTGCCGTCAACGAGGCCGTCCGCGGCGTCAACGAGCTCGCCAACAAGCAGATGGGCGCCATCACCGGCGGCCTCAACATCCCGGGCATGCCGTTCTAAGACACGCATATATATGAGTGCCAACCACAGTCTGCAAAAACTGCTCGATGAGCTGGGCCGTCTGCCGGGCATTGGTCCCAAGTCGGCCCAGCGCATCGCCTATTACCTGTTGGAGGCCGACGCCGAGGAGGCGCGCCGCCTGGCCGAGGCTATCCTGGAGGTCAAGCAGGAGGTCCACTTTTGCAGCCGCTGCTTTAACTACGCCACGGCCGACGAGTGCTCCATCTGCCAGGACCCGATGCGCGATACCACTCGCATTTGCGTGGTGGGCGAGCCGCGTGATGTCCAGGCGATCGAGCGCACGGGCAGCTACCACGGCCTCTACCACGTATTGGGCGGCGTGATCAGTCCCATGGACAAGATTGGCCCCGAGCAGCTGCACATTCGAGAGCTGCTGGCACGCTTGGGCCACGAGGACATCCACGAGGTCATCATCGCCACCAACCCCAATATTGAGGGCGAGACCACGGCGAGCTATCTGGCCCGTACCATCAAGCCGTTGGGCGTCGAGGTGTCGCGTCTGGCAAGCGGCCTTCCCGTGGGCGGCGACTTGGAGTATGCCGACGAGCTTACGCTTGGCCGCGCCATCGAGGCCCGCCGCGCGATTTAGGTGGCGAGCCTGCTCCTGCCGTATGTTTTCCTCGCGACGCACGGGGTAGTCATAATTTCCCCGTGCGACTGTGAGTTTGTTGTGCAACAAAGATGCTTCGTATCCGCTTATCGCATGGATGCTTCCGCTCGCATCCTTAATTTGCCCATTCGTTGCGCAACCTTTTGGGTTCGCTGATACACTCAAATATGGATTCGAATGAATGCGCCGCTCCCGAGCGGCGTGTTTTTGTTGGAGGAGAACGCATGCGGCCCGGTGGCACTCAGACAAAGCGCGGCGCCGCGGTGCGCATGCGACGCCGACTGGGCTTGGCGCCGCGGGCGTACGTGCTGCTGTCGTGCTCGCTGGTGCTGGTCATGGCTGGCGTTTCTGCCTATGGCATGACCGTGCCGTCCATGATGCAGGCGCATGCCGCACGCGAACCGCGCGTGGGGCATGAGGTCAAAAGCGATCTGGGCACCACGACTGGATATGCTTGGGCAAGTGTGGTCGGGCATATTGTGTTTGGCACCGACGATGCGGACGGCGCCGAGGCCCCGGACAACGAAGTCACGCTTGCCAATGGCAAAACCATCGTGCTCACCAACACCAAGATCATCGATCGGTTGTCCAACAATAACGTGACGGCAACGGTGAATAAGGTCGAGCAGCAGAAGGAGCAGGACGCCCAGCAGTCCGGAAAGCCCGGTAGCTCGGATACTTCTGGCTCCGGCTCGAATTCGTCGAGTTCGAGCGGCGGCTCTGGGTCGGGCTCCTCTACCGGAGGGTCTGGAAACGGCGGCTCGACGGGCGGCAACACTGACAACGATGCAAACTCCGGTGGCCTTTCCGCTGCTGAGGAAGAGAGCATTCACAGTTGGCTTGTGACCAAGTACAACATGCTCGACGGCTA
>CALLST010000377.1:0-18794 GCA_938011875.1 uncultured Collinsella sp.
AGCGATGACGCGTGCGCCTACACCTCGGGACTCAGTCTGATCAAGCGCACAAGCTCAGACGATAAGCCGCTCGCGGGTGCCAAACTGCGCATCATCGACGACCGCGGTCGCATCCTAACGACTGACGGCTCGTGGTCGACGGATGCCGACGCGTGCATCACCACGGACGCGGATGGCCATGTGGAATTGAGCGGTGTGGACGCGGGTGTCTATACCGTCGAGGAAATCGCGGCACCCAAGGGCTACACCGCCTTTGAGGGCAAGCGTACGGTGACGGTTACGGCTGAGGGTCTGGACGTTAAACAAGTGGCGACCGCGAAGCCCAAGGTGACCGTATCGGTCGAAAACCCTCTGCGGGTTGATACCGCCGATGCCAGGACGGGTTCGATTGAGCTGTCGGTGCTCAACACCCCAAGCAAAGAAGCAGGTCGAGGCTTTATGCCCTCGACGGGAGATAGAACGTTGGTACTGGTGGCGGTTTTGGCTGCCATCGGAGTGGCGGCTATTGTTGTCGCGCTCGTCATCAAGCGGGGAGGAGGTCGCCGTGAAAAATAATTGCCCTTCTTGCTCAATGGCGTACTGCCTCCGTAGCGAGTGACGCACAGGCCTACCGACCTGATGATCATTGGTTTTGAAAAAGTTACTAGAGAACCCTCCAAGAAAAGCGGGGCACCCGGTCGACATGACCGAGTGCCCCGCTTCGTTTGTTGGTGCAAAGTAACCTGGCACCTTTGTGGTGGTTGGTGGCTAAGCGGTGGGGAGTTCTGGCATGTTAGCCGGCTGCTGCGGCTTGAGGTGGGCGTTGCGCCAGATGATCTGGATAACGTAGCCGAGCATAAAGACAAAGGCTACGCCGCTGATGAAGTCACCTACGAGGGGAAGCCCCGTGAGGGCGCCTGCGATTACGCCGCCCACGGCTGCCATGGCGTAGCGGTTTTGGTTGTGTCCGACCATGCGGGAGATCGCGCACCCCGCAAAGGCACTCGACACCAACGCGATGCCGATAACGCCGCACAAGAGGGCTCCGGCAAGCGACAGACCAGCGATAGAGATAATTAGCAGTAGGACGGCGGGGACGATAGCAATCGTGCCCAGAAGACCGCTCACCCACAGGGGCATGGGGCGCTGGTGGAGCATGCCGGCGGCGCTGGCGGTCGCGCGCGGAAAGACGAGCTCGAGCAGCAGAGCGACAAAGCAGGTCGAGAGTGCCGCGGCGACGATACCGCCGATGACATCGTTAACGGTGGAAGTATCCTCGTTCTCGGTGTGGTCGATCTTGAGCGCGCCTACCTCGGCTCCTGCGGCACGCTCGGGGTCCTCGGAGACGTGCGCGTTCACGGTGCCGGTGATGTGGGCGTTCTTGCCCAGGATGAGCTTGTCGGCCCAAACCTCGACATCGCCCTTGACGGTGCCATCGATGGTCACCGTGTCGCCCGCAAGCGCTGCCGACTTGGTAGAGCCGCGCAGGGCAACCGTCTCGCCTATCGCGTAAAAACAGCTGGCGGTGCTACCGGTGTTGAGCACGACATGCTGACCGGCTACCGTCACGCTGCCATCGATTGCGGTTTTGGAGATATCGATGGTGCGCGCCGCCAGGCGAATAGCGCCGCCTACGGTGCAGTCGCGAATCGATAGGCTCTCGCCCGCCGCGATAATATCGCGGCCGATGGAGGCATCGTCTAGGTTAAGGCTTTGGCCGGCCCAGTACAGGTCACCCTCGGCGCTGGACGTATCCGAGTCAGCTTCGGTCGCAAGTACGTTTCCAGCGGTGTCCGTGCCGGCGAACGACGCCGTGGGAAGTGCGGTGAGCGCGAGCGCAATCAGCGCGAATAGGATGGTGATGCGGGTCTGCGCTTTGTGGCGCCGGATCGACGGTACTTGGTTGCAAGGCATAGTGAATCCTTCGTTAGATACTCGACAGGTATCTAACAGGGTACCCAACGCGCGGGCGCTCTAAAAGAACCTCTCGGTTGCATTTCGAAGGATGAGCCCGCGCCACCTACTTTTTGCGGTGCAAAAAGCGTGCGATGGCATCCTCGGTGGGGCTTTTGATATCAAAGCGCAGCGACAGCCAGCGTAGTCCCATGGTCACCACGACGCAAACGACCAGTGCGACGACATTGCTGACCAAGCCGCTCATGACAAGGCAAACATAGCTTGCCGATCCGGCGATGGCCGCGATGGCATAGAAGTTGGTGCGTTGGAAAATGCCCGGGACCACGCCCATAAAGCCGTCGCGCAACATGCCGCCGCCCACCGCGGTAAAAAAGCCCATCATGATGCACACCGCCGGTGCAAAGCCGTAGACAAGCGCCTTGTCCGCTCCGGTGGCGGCATAGATGCCGACCGAGATGATATCGAGCAGGGGGATGAGTTTTTCGGGTTTGTCGACGATTGCCGGGAAAATGTAGATGATAGCTGCCGTGGCAATGGAAAGCGGGAGTGCCATCGGCTGGTTGAGGATGTAGACGTTGCCCACCTGCAGCGTCATATCGCGCAAAAGACCGCCGCCCAGGCCGCAAACCACGGCGAGTGCGACGGCGCCCACCAGGTCGAGCTTGTGCTCGCGCGCAACCAGCACACCCGAGATCGATGCAGCGACAACGGCGAACATCTCGAGCCAAAACGGAATAGCGACCATGGCATCCGAGGCATGTGAGGTAATGGTTATGGCGGCGACGACGGGCAAGATGGGGTCCTTTGAGTTACGGGTTTAGACAATGCCCGTACATAGTACATGTTCGGCGCCGATTGCGACCCTATTGCTCGGCAAACGGTCGGGACTGGGTACGGTCATAGGTTCCATGTTTGGGGATCCGGGTTGATGCTGAACGCGATGGGGGCGTGGTCGAATAGGAGGGATGTCCAAATTTTGAGCTCCGCTCATAATTTATCCGGTCGGCTTGCGCCGACCGCGCTGCGCTAAAAACGCGCCACTGGCGCGTTTTCTTTACGCTTTGCGCCCTGGCGGGTTCGAATCCCTCCTCCTCCGCCGTATTTGCTTGTAAGGGACTCTAAACAAAAAAGCCCCCGTTTTCGGGAGCTTTCTCAACCAAAATGGCGGAGGAGGAGGGATTCGAACCCTCGTGACCTTATACAGGCCAAACGGTTTTCGAGACCGCCGCATTCAACCACTCTGCCACCCCTCCGCGTGGGGTAAAAACAAAGCAGGCTCGAAGGCCTGCTTTGGAATTAACTGGCGGAGAGTCAGGGATTTGAACCCTGGAGACGCTTTTGACGCCTACACGATTTCCAATCGTGCTCCTTCGGCCACTCGGACAACTCTCCGTTAAATGCGAAAGTCAGTATACACGAGGAATCGCAAAGTGCAAACAGAAAAGTTGGCATTTTTTAAAACGCTTGGCCGTGCTTGGCGCTGCAGTGGGGCTTGAGGTCCCAAAAAACGGCTTCCGACCAGCGTGGTTGATCAACTCAATTGTTCAAAAAAGGGTATTCATAAGCGACTTGGCAATGAATTTAAAAATCTTTGGGTGGTGCTGTGGGCCACTGGTATGCATTTTGCGACCACAGCCTTGTGCCCGTTGACCTGCGGCTTGGCTCAGCTTGTCCCCACGGCACCGTATCTTGTCCACAGATCCGTCAAGCTTTTGGCCAGCATTTGGTTGGAATGCGCATGAAACGTCGTGCGAGTATGGGCATATGTGGAGGTCATGAGGTTGTAGCTGCATATTCTTGCAGCCTAGGAGGTTGAAAGATATTATTACCAAGTCTTTTCCTGCTTCAGGCGCACCTTCACGACCTGAAGCCACATTTGCCCAGAGGAGGTGACAATATGAAGGCTTATGAACTGCTGTTCTTTGTTGACCCGTCGCTCGACCCCGAGACTCGTCTCGCTGTTATGAAGCGTATCGATACCACGATCGCTGAGGGCGCTGGCAAGGTCGACTCCGTTGACGAGTGGGGCAAGCGCAAGCTCGCCTACGAGATCAACGACCTCACCGATGGTGACTACACCCTCATCAACTTCCACGCAGATCCTACCCAGATCGCCGAGCTTGATCGCGTCCTGCGCATCACCGACGCTGTGGTCCGCCACATGATCGTCCGTCGCGACGACCAGGAGTAAGACTGTCGTTTTGGACTGGGCTTGTGCCCCAAGAGGAAGTAGTGAGTTATGAGCATCAATCGAGTGAACATCACCGGTAACCTCACCCGCGATCCCGAGCTGCGCGCCACCGCCGGCGGAACCCAGGTTCTGTCCTTTGGCGTTGCCGTGAACGATCGTCGCCGCAACGCGCAGACTGGCGAGTGGGAGGACTATCCCAACTTTGTCGACTGCACCATGTTCGGCACCCGCGCCGAGGCCGTGAGCCGTTTCCTGGCAAAGGGAAACAAGGTCGCGATCGAGGGCAAGCTGCGCTACAGCTCTTGGGAGCGCGACGGCCAGCGCCGGAGCAAGCTTGAGGTCATCGTCGATGAGATCGAGTTTATGAGCTCCCGTGGTGGCCAGGGTGGCTACGATCAGGGCGGTTACGCCCCCGCAGCTCCCGCGCCCGCAGCACGTCCTGCCGCACCGGTGGCTACGCCGCCCGCGGTCGACGTCTACGATGAGGACATCCCGTTCTAAGGGTTGTTCACCTATTTTTGAGTGAGAGGCGGCTTCGGTTCGCCGAAGTTGCCAAATGAAAGGTATTTTGACATGGCTAATGATTTTTCTGCACGTCAGCCGCGTCGTAAGTACTGCCAGTTCTGCAAGGAGAACACTGAGTTCATCGACTATAAGGACACTCAGCTTCTCCGTAAGTACATGACCGACCGTGGCAAGATCAAGCCCCGTCGCGTCACTGGCGCTTGCACGCAGCATCAGCATGACATCGCCAACGCCATCAAGCGCGCCCGCGAGATGGCTCTCCTGCCGTACACCGTCCCCGTGGTTTCCTCTCGTGGCAACCGCGACCGCGGCTAAGAAGGGAGACGCATCATGAAGGTTATTCTTCTCGATGAGATCAAGGGCAAGGGCGGCGAGGGTGACGTCGTAGAGGTCGCTCAGGGTTACGCTGAGAACTTCCTGTTCCCCAAGAAGCTCGCTGTTGCCGCCACCAAGGGCAACCTCAAGCAGCTTGACGAGCGTCGCAACAACATCGCCAAGCGCGAGGCCGTCCGTCTGGCTACCGCCAACGAGACCAAGGCTGCCTTCGAGGGCAAGACGGTCACCGTTGACGTCAAGGTCGGCGACGAGGGCATCCTCTTTGGCTCCGTTACCGCCGCTATGATCGCTGACGCCATCAAGGCTCAGCTCGGTATGGACATCGACCGCAAGCGCGTCGAGCTCGGTAAGCCCATCAAGGTTGCCGGTGCCCACACCGTTGCCATCTCGCTGTACCGCGAGATCAAGGCCGAAGTTGTCGTTCTCGTCGGCGTTACCGCCGAGGAGCTCGCTGCCGAGGCTGAGGTCGAGGAGGCCGCTGAGGTCGCCGAGGCCGAGACCGCCGAGGTCGAGACTGAGGCTGCTGCCGAGTAGCATTTGCTGCAACGCAACAATCTTGTTCTAAGAAGGGCGCTCTGGGAAACCAGGGCGCCCTTTTGTTTTTTGCGCTGAGTGAGTGTCATGGTGAACGTTGCGTCGAAGTCCTATATACAGGACCGTTCATCCGTTTGGTTCGGTGATGATTGGCGGCGCGCGGCGCGTTTTGGGACCGTGGCTGATACTATGGATGCTCGCAAGCGATATGAATGAGGATGCTCATGGCATATGACGATAGGGAGACCGGGCTGACGGTTGAGGACCGCGGCTCAAAGTTGGGTCTTCCCCAAAACCAAGATGCAGAGGCCAATGTACTGGCCGCTATGCTGCTATCGCCCGAGGTGGTCGAAGAGGCCCAGGTCGAGCTGCAGCCCGATGACTTCTACCGGCCCATTCATAAGACCATCTATACCGCGATGGTCGATATGTACAACAGCCGCATTCCCATCGACTCCATCTCGCTGATCGATTACCTGCGAAGCATCAACAAGCTCGATGCCGTGGGCGGCGAAGCGTACATTTTGGAGTTGATGGGTCAGACCCTGTCGCTCGTCAACTGGCAGCACCATGCCGCTATCGTTCGCCGCGATTCGATGCTGCGTGAGCTGATCGGCGCCACCAACGAGATCAACGCGCTGGCATATAACGCCCCCACCGACACCAAAGAGGTTGTCGAGCTGGCCGAGAGCAAGCTGCTCAAGGTTACGGCGCGCGAGGTCAAGTCGAGCTACAAGACGCTGACCGAGTTTATGGTCGAGGCCTATAACGAGGCCGAGGAAGTGTGCCAGGCCGGTGGCCAGGCCGCGGGCGTGCCCACGGGCTTCCCGTCGCTCGACCGCATGCTCATGGGCTTCCGCGAGGGCCAGCTCATCATTATCGGCGCCCGCCCTGCTGTGGGTAAGACGTCGTTCGCCCTGAATCTGGCGCTCAACGCTGCCGCTGCCGGTTATACCGTCGGCTTCTTCTCGCTGGAGATGTCGGGCAAGGAAATTGCCCAGCGTCTGATTTGCGCCTACGCCATGATTTCGATCAGTGACTTCCGCATGGGCCGCATTAGCCCCGAGCAGTGGGCCAATATCAACGAGGCCACGCAGACCTTGTCCAAGCTCGATATTCTGATTGACGATACGCCCGGCACCACAGTGACCGAGATTCGCGCCAAGAGTCGCCGCATGCTCCATAACAAGGAGAAGGCAATCATCATCCTGGACTACCTGCAGCTGGTGAGTCCTCCGCCGGGACGCCGCTCCGAGAGCCGTACCGTCGAGGTTTCGGAGATGTCGCGTGGTCTGAAGATCATGGCCAAGGAGCTCAAGATCCCGCTCATCGCGCTGTCGCAGCTCTCGCGTCAGGTCGAATCCCGTACCGGCAAGCGCCCGCAGCTTTCCGACCTTCGTGAATCGGGCTCCATCGAGCAGGACGCCGATATCGTTATGTTCTTGGACCGCTCCGCCGACGAGGCCGAAGCCTCGCGCGACGATCGACCCGACGAGGGCGTTACGCGTATCGTCGTGGCCAAGAACCGTTCGGGCCCGATCGGCGACGTCGACCTGATGTTCCTGCCGGCATCCACCAAGTTCTATGAGCTTGATGGGGCACATGCCGAGGAGTAGGACAGGCGCCCGTTGCACGGGTATACTGGGAATGTTTTGTGCTTCTGCGTGCCGGCGTGGCGCGTAGACAGTCCATGAATGTAAGGAGTAAACATGCCGTCAACCGTTTTGGTCGGTGCCCAGTGGGGCGATGAGGGCAAAGGTAAGATTTGCGACCTGGTCGCCGGCGACTTCGATGCCGTCGTGCGCTACTCGGGAGGCAACAACGCCGGCCACACCATCGTCGTCAACGGCAAGAAGTACGGCCTGCACCAGGTGCCCTCCGGCATCATGTATTCCGACCATGTGTCGGTGATCGGTAACGGCTGCGTCGTCAACCCCAAGGTTGTCCTTGAGGAGATCGACATGTTCGAGGCCGACGGCATCACCACCAAGAATCTCAAGATCAGCGGCAACGCGCATGTCATCATGCCGTACCACATCGATCTGGATGGCGCCTTTGAGCAGAAGCTCGGCAAGAAGAACATCGGTACCACCAAGCGCGGCATCGGTCCGTGCTATCAGGACAAGATGGCCCGCATTGGCCTGCGCATGCAGGACATGCTGGACGAGGCGCTGTTCCGCGACAAGCTGGAGACCGCTCTTGCCCGCGTGAACCCCGAGCTCGAGCTCATCTACAACCTGCCCGCCTATACCGTGGACCAGATTTGCGACGAGTACCTGCCGATGGCCGAGCGCCTGCGTCCCTACATCACCGAGACGAGCCTGCTGCTCAACAACATGATCGATGAGGGCAAGGACCTGCTGTTTGAGGGCGCCCAGGCGACGCTGCTCGACATCGACCACGGCACCTATCCGTACGTGACGTCTTCTAACTGCACCGCCGGCGGCGCCATCACCGGTTCCGGCGTGGGCATGAAGAACGTCGACCGCGTGCTGGGCGTCATGAAGGCCTATATCACCCGCGTCGGTTCGGGCCCCATGCCCACCGAGCTTTCCTATGAGTCCGAGGCCGGCCACACGCTGACCGAGGAGGGCTATGAGTACGGCGTGACCACCGGTCGCCGTCGTCGTTGCGGCTGGTTTGACGGCCCTATCGCCAACTATGCCTCGCGCGTCAACGGCCTCACCGACATCGCCGTGACCAAGCTCGACGTGCTTTCGGCCTTCGACACCATCAAGGTGTGCGTGGCCTACGACGTCGATGGCGAGCGCTATACCAGCGTGCCCGAGCATCAGGTGCGCTTTGAGCATGCCAAGCCCATCTACGAGGAGCTCCCTGGCTGGAAGTGCGACATCACCGGTTGCCGCAGCTTTGACGAGCTGCCGCAGGAAGCTCAGGACTACGTGGCGTTTATCGAGGATCTGGCACACACCCGCGTGACGTTCATTGGCGTTGGCGCTGGTCGCGAGCAGATCATCAACCGATTCTGGAAGTAATCGGGACTATTTGGTTATTGCGATATACCCCTTTGCAGCCCAAGCGGGCGGCCGAGGGGTATATTTGCTTGCAAAGGGCTCGCGCGGAGCGAGCCGTTAATCCATAGAGGAGGCACCCTTGAAGGCGGACACTCAAACCATCGACATCCTGTTGTTGGGCAGCGGCGGCCGTGAGCATGCTTTGGCAGCCAAGCTCGCAGCATCACCGCGCGCCGGCAAGCTCTACATTGCGCCGGGCAACGGCGGCACCGCGAGCTGCGGCGAGAACGTTGTTCTCGACGACTGCGATCCTGCGGCCGTGGCGGCGTTTGCTCAGAGCCACGGATGCGGACTCGTGGTAATTGGCCCCGAGGCTCCGCTCGTGGCGGGCGTGGCCGACGCCGTGCGCGCGGCGGGTATTCCCTGCTTTGGCCCGGGTGCCGAGGGCGCCCAGATGGAGGGCTCCAAGCTGTTCTCCAAGCAGCTCATGGAGCGCGCCGGTATCCCTACGGCGGCCTACGGCTCGTTTACCGACGAGGCTTCGGCTCTTGCCTACGTGCGCGAGCAGGGCGCCCCGCTGGTCGTCAAGGCCGACGGCCTTGCCGCGGGCAAGGGCGTTATCGTGGCAACCGAGCTTGCGCAGGCCGAGGAGGCCGTGCGCGAGTGTTTTGGCGGCACCTTTGGCGATGCCGGCAACACCGTGGTTATCGAGGAGATGCTCGTTGGCCCCGAGTGCTCGCTGCTGGCCTTTACCGACGGCAAGACCGTTCGCCCCATGGCCACCTCGCAGGACCACAAGCGCGCGCTCGAGGGCGACAAGGGCCCCAACACCGGTGGCATGGGCGTCTACAGCCCGGTGCCCATCGTGACTGACGAGGAGCACGCCACGATGGTGAAGGTCATGGAGCAGACCGTGGCCGAGCTCGCTGCCGAGGGCATCGACTACCGCGGCTGCCTGTACGGCGGCTTTATGCTCACGCCTGCCGGCCCCAAGGTGCTGGAGTTCAATGCCCGCTTTGGCGACCCCGAGACGCAGGTCGTGCTGCCGCGCCTTAAGAACGACCTGGTCGAGGTCATACTGGCTTGTGCCAACTGCGAGCTCGATCAGATTGAGCTCGACTGGCGTGACGAGTGGGCCGTGGCCGTTGTCCTGACGAGCGCGGGCTATCCCGGCAGCTACGAGAAGGGCAAGGTCATCACCGGTATCGCCGATGCCGAGGCCATGGAGAACGTGACCGTGTACCACGCGGGCACCGCCGTGGTGGACGGCCAGCTCGTGACCAATGGTGGCCGCGTGCTTGCCGTGACCGCTCTGGGCGACACGTTCGAGAACGCTCGCAACCTTGCCTACGAGGCCTGCGAGAAGATTGATTTTGAGGGCAAGACCCTGCGTCACGACATCGGCCTGCGCGCGCTGCGCGGCCGCGACGCCTGGGATGCCTAAAATCCGAGAGGAATGAGACGGATGGACGAGAAGAACGAAGAGCTCGTGGACGCGCAGATCGTCGAAGAGGACAGCCGCATGTATGGGCACGCCGAGGGCGAGCCTGGTGGCGAGGTCGCTGACGAGCCGGCACTGGTGCTGGGCGACGACGACCCGCACGATGCCGAGCTGCACGAGAAGATTCTTTCGGAGGAGTGCGCCTGGAAGGGCAAGATTCTCGACGTCCACCGTCTTGAGGTTGAGCTGCCCAACGGTCACCGCAGCGCCCGCGATATCGTTCGCCATCCGGGTGCGGCGGCCGTTGTGGCACTGACCGAGAGCGGCAAGATCGTACTGGTGCGTCAGTACCGCACCGCCATCGACCGCGTGACGGTCGAGATTCCTGCCGGCAAGCTCGACCCGGGCGAGGACCCGCTCGATTGCGCCAAGCGCGAACTGCATGAGGAGACGGGCTTTAAGGCTGGTCGTATTCGCTTTTTGACGTCGATTGTCACGTCCTGCGGTTTTTGCGATGAGATCATCCACATCTACTTGGCTACCAAGCTCGAGTTTGATGCGCCCAACCCCGATGATGACGAGTTTGTCAACGTGGACCTGGTGCCGCTGCACGAGCTGATCGACGCCGTGCTCGACGGCAAGATCGAAGACGCCAAGACCGTCGTAGGCGCCTTGGCCTGCGACAGCATCGCACACCGACTAGGCGGAACTGAGCTTTAAAAGCGAGGGCGACCCTGGGGCAAACACTACTGATTATTTTGTCCCAGGGTCTTACGTTATTGTTTTATCTCCGATGACTGCATGTTTAAGAGGTTTCTTTCGTATTACGAGCCCCAGATGGGGCTTTTTGTTGCTGATACTGTTTGTGCTCTGGTGCTTGCCGCCATTGACCTGGCGTTCCCCATTATTCTGCGCAATTTGACCGGTGGGCTATTTACTCAGGGTCAGGCTGCCATTATGCAGGCGCTCGGCATGATCGCGGTGGGCTTGGTGCTGATGTATGCCGTCCGCTGCGCCTGCCGCTATTTTGTGAGCTATTGGGGTCACGTGATGGGCGCGCGTATGGAGTCCAAAATGCGCGAGGACCTGTTCGACCAGTATGAGCGCTTTAGCTTTGCGTACTTCGACCGCAACAGTTCGGGCGACATGATGAGCCGCGTGGTCAACGACCTGTTCGATATCTGCGAGGCGGCGCACCACGTGCCCGAGTGGATCATCATCTGCGGCATCGAGATCATCGGCTCATTTGTGATCCTCTTTACCATTGCCCCGGTGCTGGCGCTCGCCATGGCCGTGGTGACGGCGGCGTTTGCGGTCATCATGTTTTGGCAGAACATGCGCATGCGCGAGGTCTTTAGCGACAACCGCAAAAAAATCAGCGGCATCAATGCGCAGCTGCAGGATTCGCTGGCGGGCATGCGCGTGGTCAAGAGCTTTGCCAATGAGGAGACCGAACGTTTCAAGTTCCGCGCCTCCAACAATCGCTATCTTTCGTCCAAGGAGAACATGTATCACGCCATGGGCGTCTATACCGCGACGTATGGCCTGCTCTCGGGTGTGCTCTATGTGATCGTGGTGCTGCTGGGCGGCTGGCTGGTCGCCCAGGGACAGCTGCAGGCGGTCGATATGGCGACCTTTGCACTCTATATTTCGCTGTTCTGCACGCCGCTCGAGACGCTCGTCAATTCGGCCGAAACGTATCAGAAGGCTATCGCCGGCTTTAAGCGTATGGACGAGGTGCTCTCGACCGCGCCGGATATCCAGGACAAGCCGGGCGCTACGGATCTGCAGGTGACTGCCGGCGCCGTGGAGTATCACGACGTGTGCTTTAACTACGAGGACGTTGAGCTGGGCGAGGGCGATGCCGACGAGCGTCCCGTTATCGACCATATGAATCTGTCCATCAAGCCCGGGCAGACCATCGCTTTGGTTGGCCCTTCGGGCGGTGGCAAGTCCACGACCTGTTCGCTGCTGCCGCGCTTTTATGACGTGGCTGCCGGATCCATTAGCATCGACGGCCAGGACGTGCGTGATGTGACGCAGCAGAGCCTGCGTCGCGCCATCGGCCTGGTGCAGCAGGATGTCTACCTGTTTGACGGTACGATCGGCGAGAACATCGCCTACGGCAAGCCGGGCGCTACGGCAGAAGAGATCGCCGAGGCCGCCCGTCGCGCCAACATCGATGCCTTTATCGAGTCGCTTCCACAGGGCTACGACACCGTGGTGGGCGAGCGCGGCAGCCGTCTTTCGGGCGGACAGAAGCAGCGCGTTGCCATCGCGCGCGTGTTTCTCAAGAACCCCAAGATCCTGATTTTGGACGAGGCGACGAGTGCTTTGGATAACGAGAGCGAGGAGGCGGTGCAGGAGTCGCTCGAAGAGCTGGCACGCGGCCGCACCACGATTATCATCGCCCACCGTCTTTCGACCATTAAGCACGCCGATGAGATTGCGACCGTTGAGCATGGTCGCGTTGTGGAGCGTGGCACGCACGAGGAGCTTCTCGCCCGTGGCGGCACCTATGCCCGTTACTATCGAATGCAGTTCGAAGGTGCGCGTGCGCACGAGCTCGACTGATTGATATGACAGGAAGTTTATGGCTGACAAGAACCCTTTGACTCCGGAAGAAGTGACGGAGTTATTCTCCGAAATCGATGCATCCGGCGTCTTGGATCCTACGCTTGCCAAAAAGCGTACCGAGCGCATGCGCGAGAAAGAGGCCGCCGTCAAGCGCGGTGACAAAGCGGCGCTAGCGCAGCTGCGCAGCGAGGACCGCGCGAGCCAGGCAAAACATATCGACCCGCTGTCCGAGGACGATCCTTCGGGCTCGCAGGTGAGCCATACCATTACGAGGACTGCCATGGCCGTGGTTATCGGCATCTTGGTGCTGATCGTGGGCATGCAGATTGGCTACGGCGTGATGCGACGCCTGAACACCGCCAACCTGTCCGAGAGCGTTTCGGTCGATACCGTTTCGACGGCGCTGAAGGGCGGCCTTGAGTGGGGCAATGGCTTTACGCAGTTCCCGCTCGATTTTACCGTCGATGAAGCCGATGAGCGTACGGGCACGGTCGAGGTGACGGTGTTGGACACATCGTCTGCCAACGAGCTCGAGCTGCTGTCCAACGGGCAGATTCAGGCCGCGGCGCTTGCGACCAACGCGTTGCTCAACGATAAGATCGACCGCGTGGTGTATAACGTTCACGCCTATATCGACGAGAATAGCAACATTCAGCACGATTCCTTCTTTGGCATGTTCCCCGCGCGCGGCCACCAGAGCGCCATTTTGACGTTCGTGTGGACCAAGAGCTCATCCAACGCCACGAGTATCGACTGGAAGATGCGCATCGTAAGCATGGACGACACCATTGCCGAGCGCATTCAAAAACAGGTGAACTCGGTTTCGTCGCTGATCGAGGACCCGGTGGTGAGCCAGACCAAGATTGACGAGGAAAAGGCCGAACGTGACCTGGAGCATCGTCTGCATGGCCGCGAGATTTTCCGCGGCGGCAAGCCCGATCGCTCACCGTCCGATCTGCTGGAACAGGACAAGAAAAAAAAAGACGCCATCAACCCTCGTCAGCCACACACCCCGCGGGATGATTTTTCTGGGACGGGGATTAAAAAATCATTATGCATAGAAAGTCATAATTATCATTTCGTAAACATTTCGATGAAATTAACGCCATGAGGCATGCTTGCGGTTACAATACCGCGAGGCCTAACTACACACCTTTAAGCCGGTCCTGTGAGACCGGGAAGGAGAATTATGGCGAACAACCATACCGCGGGCGCTGCCGCCCGCACCTTCGCGCCCAGCGAGCTTTGCCAGCGTATGCTGGCCAAAACCAGCAAGGGCACCTGCGGTCCCTGCATCCTGTATCTTGAGGATGGGACCATTTTTTATGGACGTGCATGCGGCGCCGAGGGCACCGCGACCGGCGAAGTCTGCTTCAACACCTCGCTCGAGGGCTACTTTGAGGTCATGACCGACCCGAGTTATGCCGGCCAAATCGTAACCATGACCTATCCGCAGATCGGCAACTACGGTATCGACGAGACCGACGTCCAGTCGGCCTTCCCCGGCGACGCCGTGTGCCCTGCGAGCGCTCCGGCCATGCGCGGCATGATCGTTCGCGACATGTGCGCCACGCCTTCTAACTGGCGCTCGGCCGTGAGCGTGCCGGAGTACCTGCGCGCTCACGGCATCGTCGCTATCGAGGGTGTCGACACTCGCGCCCTGGTGCGCCACCTGCGCGACAATGGTTCCAAGATGGGCATTATCTCGACCGAGATCTTCGACGTCGACGAGCTTGCCGAGCGTCTGGCCGCAGCGCCCACGCTGGTAGGCGAGAACCTGGTCAAGACCGTAAGTTGCCCCGTACCTCACGAGTTTGTGGCCGCAGACCTGCCTGCCACGCATGACTTTGCGCTTACGGCTGCCGCTCCTGCCCGTCACAAAGTGGTCGCCTACGACTGCGGTGTGAAGCGCGGCATTCTGGAGGGTCTGGTCCGCGCCGGCTGCGACCTTACCGTCGTGCCGTGGGATACGCCCGCGAGTGAGGTGCTCGACATGAATCCCGACGGCGTCTTTTTGTCCAATGGCCCCGGCGACCCCGACGCCGTGGTGGAGACCTACGAGCAGGTGCAGCAGCTGATCGGCAAGGTGCCGGTCTTTGGCATTTGCCTTGGTCACCAAATGATCAGCTTGGCGTGCGGTGCCCAAATGGAAAAGCTTAAATTCGGTCACCGTGGCGGTAACCAGCCGGTTATGAACCTGGTGAGCCGCCGCGTGGAGATCACGGCGCAAAACCACGGCTTTGGCCTGCTGTTCCCCAGCTTGGGTAAGCTTGTCCCCGAGCTTTCCGGCGGCGATACCGAGCATGCAGCCGATGGAGATCTGCGCGTCTGGGTGCGTCGCGGTATCGCGCCGGTCGTGATGATCGAGCGCTTCGGCCGCATTCGCCTGACGCACGTGAACCTCAACGACGGCACCGCCGAGGGCATCCAGCTGCTCGACGCCCCGTGCTTCTCGGTCCAGTACCACCCCGAGGCTTCGCCTGGCCCCACCGATGCCCACTATCTCTTTACCGCCTTTACGCGACTCATGGACGGCGAGGAGAACTACCTGGACATCGACACCGCGAAGGACCGCCTTGCCGGCTGGAACTTTGCTGAGTCCGAGACCGCTGAGACCGAGGAGAACTAACATGCCTAAACGTACCGACATCAAGCGTATCCTCGTCATTGGCTCGGGCCCCATCGTTATTGGCCAGGCCTGCGAGTTCGATTACTCTGGCGCCCAGGCCTGCAAGGTGCTCAAGGAGGATGGCTTTGAGGTCATCCTGGTCAACTCCAACCCGGCGACCATCATGACCGACCCGGGTCTTGCCGACCGCACCTATGTCGAGCCCATCACCGCCGAGTTTATCGAGCGCGTGATCAAGAAAGAGCGTCCGGACGCGCTGCTGCCCACGCTGGGCGGCCAGACCGGTCTGAACGCCGCCGTCGAGCTGGCGAAAGACGGCACGCTCGACAAGTACGGCGTCGAGATGATCGGCTGCGACCTGGCCGCTATCGAGCGCGGCGAGGACCGCAAGCTCTTTAACGAGGCCATGGCCGAGATCGGCCTGGAGGTCGCGCGCTCGGGCTATGCCTACAGCGTGGCTGACGCCGAGGCTATCGCCGAGCGCGTGGGCTATCCCTGCGTACTGCGCCCGAGCTTTACCCTCGGTGGCGCCGGCGGCGGCATCGCGCATACCCACGAGGAGCTCGTCTCCATCGTGAGCCAGGGCCTGGAGCTCTCGCCCGCCCACGAGGTGCTGGTCGAGGAGTCCATCGAGGGTTGGAAAGAGTACGAGATGGAGGTCATGCGTGACCACGCCGGCAACGGCATCATCGTGTGCTCCATCGAGAACCTCGACCCCATGGGCGTGCATACCGGCGACTCCATCACCGTGGCGCCGGCGCAGACGCTCTCCGACCTTGAGTATCAGCGCATGCGTGTCGCCTCGCTCGCCATCTTGGAGAAGATCGGCGTCGAGACCGGTGGCTCCAACGTGCAGTTTGCCGTGAACCCCCAGACCGGCCGCCTGATCGTCATCGAGATGAACCCGCGCGTGAGCCGTTCGTCCGCCCTCGCTTCCAAGGCCACGGGTTTCCCCATTGCCAAGGCCGCCGCGCGCCTGGCTGTGGGCTACACGCTCGACGAGATCGTCAACGACATCACCAAGGCAACGCCCGCCTGCTTTGAGCCCACAATCGACTACTGCGTCGTCAAGGTGCCGCGCTTTGCCTTCGAGAAGTTTAAAGGCACTGATCCTACGCTCACCACGCGCATGAAGGCCGTGGGCGAGATTATGGCGATCGGCCGCACCTTTGAGGAGGCCTTCGGCAAGGCCATGCGCTCGCTGGAGGATGGCCACCAGGGCATTTGCGCCGGTGGCAAAGAGGGTGCCGATAAGCTGAGCGACGACGAGCTTGCTCAGGCCGTGGCAACCCCGACCGAGCACCGCATCTTCTTTGTGGTCGAGGCCCTGCGCCGTGGCTGGGACATCGCTCGCATCCATGCCACCTGCGGCATCGACCCGTGGTACCTCAACCGCATCAACGACATGGTGCAGGTCCAGGAGAGCATCCGCGGCCTGCGTGTGGAGGATATCGACGCCGACGCGATGCGCCTGCTCAAGCAGTACGGCACGAGCGACGCCGAGATTGCCGCGCTGACCGGCTCGGACGAGCGCTTTGTGCGCGCCTATCGCAAGGGTCTGGGCGTGGTTCCCAGCATGAAGACGGTCGATACCTGCGCTGCGGAGTTCTCGAGCGCCACGGAGTACCACTACAAGACGTACGAGAACATCTACCGCACGAGCCCGGATGCCAAGAAGTGCGTGGCTCCCGACGAGACCACGCCGGCGGACAAGCCCAAGGCGATGATCCTGGGCGCCGGCCCCAACCGCATTGGCCAGGGTATCGAGTTCGATTACTGCTGCGTGCACGCGAGCTATGCGCTGGCGGCCCGCGGCTTCGAGACCATCATGGTCAACTGCAACCCCGAGACCGTTTCGACCGACTACGACACGTCCGACCGCCTGTACTTTGAGCCGCTCACCTACGAGGACGTCATGGACGTTATCGACGTTGAGCGCCCCGATGGCGTCGTGGTGACGCTTGGCGGCCAGACCCCGCTTAAGCTGGCGCGCATGCTCGAGGAGAGCGGCGTGAACATCATGGGCACCAAGCCCGATGCCATCGACTTTGCCGAGGACCGCGAGCGCTTCGCCGCTCTGCTCGACAAGCTGGGCATCATGTACCCGCCGGCGGGCCAGGCCACCTCGTTTGAGGAGGCCGAGGCCGTTGCCGCGCACATCGGCTACCCGCTGCTGGTGCGTCCGAGCTACGTGCTGGGCGGCCGCGGCATGATGATCGCCTACGATGCCGAGCATCTGCGCGATTACATGGCCGAGGCTGCGCGCATTAGCCCCGACTACCCGGTGTATCTGGACCGCTTCTTGGAGGGCGCGATCGAGTCCGATGTCGACGCCCTGTGCGATGGCGAAGAGGTCTACATCGGCGGCATTCTGGAGCATATCGAGGAGGCCGGTATTCACTCCGGCGACTCTGCGACCTGCATCCCGCCGTTCAGCTTTAGCGAGAGCCTGCAGGCAAAGCTTCGCGAGACCACGCGCCGCATCGCGATGGCGCTGGGCGTACGCGGCCTGGTCAACGTGCAGTACGCCATCAAGGGCGAGACCGTTTACGTGATCGAGGCCAACCCGCGTGCCAGCCGCACCGTGCCGTTTATCTCCAAGGCCACCGGCGTGCCGCTGGCCAAGTGCGCGGCGCGCATCATGGCGGGCGATTCCATCGCGAGCTTGGGCCTGCCGAGCGACGAGCGTCAGCTGGACTGGTTCTGCATGAAGGAAGCCGTTATGCCCTGGGGTCGTTTCCCGGGCGCCGACGTTATCCTGGGGCCCGAGATGAAGTCGACGGGCGAGGTCATGGGTATCGCCAAGAGCTATCCCGAGGCATACGCCAAGACGCAGCTGGCGATCGACTACAGGCTGCCCGACCCGAGCGCCGGCAAGGTGTTCATCAGCGTGTGCGACCGCGACAAGCGTCATATCCTCTCCCTCGCCCGTATCCTGCGCTACCTAGGCTTTGACATCTGCTCCACTGAGGGCACGGCGCGCGTGCTGCGTGGAGGCAACGTGACGTGCGAGGTCGTGGAGAAGATCAGCGGCCCGCACGATGGCGAGCGTCCCAACATCGGCGACCTGATCGCCGACGGCAAGATCGCGGTGATCGTCAATACGCCGTATGGCCCGGGTTCTCGTGGCGACGGCTACCTTCTGCGCACCGAGGCCGTGCGCCGCGGCGTGACCTGCGTGACCGCGATGTCCGCGGCCAACACGTACGTGAGCGCTATCGAGGCCGTGCGCGAGGACGAGCAGGGTCACGGCAGCGCCAACGACATGGGCATGGACGTCATCGCCCTGCAGGACCTGCCGCAGCACAGGGTGTAATGTGACCTGGTCGGCCGGGGCGGCAGCCGTACACTTTCTCTCGTAAACTGGGCTTCGCGAAGTTTTCCGAGAGAAAGGACCGCCTCCCGCCCCGGCCTACGGTGACTCGGTTGCACCGTGTACTGCCGAAGGGGCTTTGTGCGATGACTAGGGCTGAATAGAAAATGAGGGTGGGCGCGGTCGTTCGTTTGACCGAGGGCGCCCACGTTTTGGATTTATTGGGCTGTGGCGGTGAAGGTTGTTTTGTCGGCGGCGATGTGCACGTGCAGCTTTGCCTGACCGTCGCAGCTGATGAGCACGCCCACCTCGAACGGGGTTCCCGTCTTGTCGTAGGTCGAACGCACGATGCGCATCGCCGCCTTACCGGTGTTCTG
>CALLST010000378.1:0-1075 GCA_938011875.1 uncultured Collinsella sp.
AACTGCGCCGCACCAGAGGCGCCTTAACGTCCTTGCGCTCACGCACAGCAGGCAGATTGGCGGCCTTGAGTGCCGCACTTACCACCGCACCGAGTGCGTCATCTATCTCTTTCCACTGGATCATAGCTTGTTAATCACCTCGTCCAGAGCGTCCTCAGCGGCCTGCTGAAACTGCTCGTCAAAGCCTTTTGCGGCTTCCTCGAACACGTTCTTGCCGTCCTGCTTCTTACCGTGAGAGCCGTCACGCGCTTTGGGCGTCCAGCCCTTCTCGACCAGATGGCCGATTGGGTCATTGGAGTACACGCGGATACGCATTTGCCCCAGCTTGGTGTACACCCTGCCGCGCTTGATGCTCTTGTGATAATGTCCGGCTTCGCGCTCGTACTTCTCACGCTTTACTGCGGTACGGTTGACTGACGCACGCGCCTGCTGAGCTGTCTTGCGTCGCAGCTTGCTGCCCTCATCTCGGAGCAGCTTTTTCTGCACCTTTTCCAGCTCCTTGGGCTGTGCGCCCAGCTGCTCGGCAAACTCCATCAGCTCCGAGCAATCAAAACCATCACGAGCCATCGCGTGTCACCTCTCCCTGCCGCAGTGTGCAGTAAATCTCCACCCAGCCGCGGCGGTTATAGATTGGCAGCCAGTACGACACATCGAGCCGCTGACCGCGGATAATAAAGTACATCTCGAGGCACAGCTCCGGCAGGCTGGCGCTCCGGCAGACCACGCGGTGCGTGATCTCGGCACGCTCAGCGTCACCGGTCAGCGTCTCCGTGCGCCCGCTTGTCGGGTTGACGGCCGCCCAGATGGTCTTGACCTTGGTGTAGCAGTAGTCGGTCTCGCCGTTTGGCTGCTCCACCGGTGCGGCAAGCCATACTTCGGCGCGGTCGCGCAGATCACGCACCTGTGTTGCCATCGCCCGCACCTCCAAACGCGCACACCAGCTTGAGCTGTGTCAGCATGCGACGCACAAGCGGCGCTGTTGCAGCGTGCTCGGTATCGCTGTCGCGGCCATCGTACTGCCGCAGCGTCATGTCCTGTGCAATCAGATCGTAGAGGTTCTCGTGATTTTCGCGGG
>CALLST010000379.1:0-3553 GCA_938011875.1 uncultured Collinsella sp.
AAAAAGGGAGCGAACCGGGGACAAAAAGGGAGCGAACCGGGGACAAAAAGGGAGCGAACCGGGGACAAAAAGGGAGCTACATACACCTTTGCACCATTTTGTCCCTAAAGTCCCTCCAAAAGGTGGGAAAAGCACTTCATGTTTTTGATTGATTCTCTAGTAAGCGTCTACGCGTATACGGGGGACTACCTCTCAGACCTACTCCCGTAAGGGCTGAGAGGGGATAGCGGTACCTAAAGCACCTCAAATGGTACCTAAAGCACCTCAAAAGTACCTAAAGTACACGCACTCAGTGCCAGGGCCGTGGACGTGCCGCTGTTCGACTGATTCGGTTTGTCCGGTCATGGAGGTGTCTCTGTGCTGTCCTCTGGTGCTTGATCTGAGGTGATTTTTTTCTTTTTTGGCGCTTGCGCCCTTTTATAGAAACTTTTATATTCTTTTAGACTCCCGGGAAAGCAGTTGGCAGTAGGGGAATCGAGACATTAAAGACGACTTTTTGGGAGATAAAGACGACTTTTTGGGAAGAATAAAGACGACTTTTTGGGAAGAATAAAGACGTCCTGTTTAAATCTTGACGTTTTTATGGTATGATGAAACCATGGCAAACGAGATCGTGAAATATTCGAACCAGTTCAACGCTCAGGCATTACGCCGCTTCACGGCGCTTGACCTGGATCTGCTGATGGCCATCGCGGCAAGGGTGCGCGATAAGGAAATCGATGAGGTCACTTTCACTTTCGAGGAACTCCGCCAGTTGGCTCACGTCAAGAAGAACCTCACCGACAAGGAGCTAGCGGCACGAATCGTTGAGGTCAACGATCGTCTGCTCGCCTGTCGGTTCCGGTTCCAGGATGACAGCAGGACGGTGCAGTTCACGCTGTTTTCCGGCTTCGAAACCGATTGGAAGACCGCGAAACTGCTGGTCGCGGTCAACCCGCGCTTCTCGTTCCTGCTCAACGACCTGACCAGCCAATTCACGCGCTTCGAATTGGCCGAGTTCACGGCCTTGAAGTCCAGCTACGCGAAGGAGACGTATCGCCGTCTGAAGCAGTATCGACAGACCGGCGTGTGGAAGGTGAGCCTTGAGGAGTTCCGTCGCCTGCTGGACGTGCCGAAGTCCTATCGCACCTGCGACCTGAACGAGCGTGTATTGAAGCCAATTCAAGCCGAGCTGGGAGAACTGCTGGGTCTGCGGATCCACAAGAAGTACGCGAAACGCGGTGGCCGTGGCCGCAGCTCGCTGGTCGGCTTCGAGTTCGAGTTCGACCCCGAGAAGGTGCCTGGCGGCGTCTCTGCGCCCCGTGTGGAGCTGTCCCCGGGTGTGGTGGCGGACGCGGCCAGAAAGTCCCTCAGAGACGCCGCCAGGGCCGACGAGAGGGCCGAGGCGGAGCGGCGGCGCGAGGAGAACCTGAAGGCCGTGGCCGAGGAACGGGCCAGGCGCGGCGGGAGCATGCTGATGCACGCGATGGAGTCATGTCCAATGAGATCGTGAAGTTCAGCAACCAGTTCAACAACGTCGCGCTGAAGAAGTTCGACGCCGTGCACCTGGACGTGCTCATGGCGATCGCCTCAAGGCTGTTCTAGCGGCCGTGTCCGCGCCTCTGGGGCGGTTGCGCCTGCCATGGGTCGATCTGCCGCTGTTCGGCCTCCTGCTGGCCTGTGCGCCTGTCTGCGCGCTGCCTGATCTCCCTGAGCAGGTCGGCCTTGGTCCTGGGGGCGCTTCGCTCCTCGAACGGGCCGCTCTCCCCCAGGTCCTCGGGCTCGCTCAGGTCCAACGGCTCGTCACCGGACGGCTCGGGTCGGTTCATGTCCTGCGTCGGGTCCTCCGCCGCCCGTTCACGCTGTTCGGCCATGCGCAGTGCGAGGGCCTTCACCTGTTCGGGGCTTGGCTTCTCGCCCTCGGCCCGCTCGGCCTGTTCGAGCCGCCTCTCCAGTTCGTCCACGAGGCCGGTCCTCGGCTGCATGTCGTGGTCGTGGATGGCCTTGGTGGCCCTCATGCGGAACCTGTTGGCCTGGTCCCAGTCGCTCGGGATGTCGGTGTCTTCGAGCCATGGCACCGCCCCGCGCAGCTTCTCGGACTGCTCCCCGGCCACCTGTTCGGCGTTCCGCAGCAGCCTGCCGCGCTTGAAGACGTTCGCGTCCCTGGCCTCGCGCGAGGCGGCTCGCGCCACGTCGATGATCTGCTTGGCGGCCTCAAACTCCTCGGTGCCGTGGCTCCTCCACCACTCCTCGCGGTTCCTCACGTCGGCCTTGGCTCCCATGAGTTTTCCACGGATCGCTGCCGTGTGGTCGGCCCTGTCGGCTTCGAGCTGGCGGCGCGCGTCGCCCTCGAAGTAGCGCCAGTTCGGCTCCCTGGCCGGTTCCGGCCTCGCCTGGCGTTGGCGCAGCTGCCTGATCTTGGCGGCGAACAGCTCGCCCAGACGGTCGAATATCCGGCCGAGTTCGGTGCGGATGGCGGTCAGCAGGCCGTTGCTGCGCCTGATCTCACGGTTGGCCTCGCACCTCTCGCTGACGCCCCCGGCCCGTTCGATGGCCCTGGCCGCGTAGCCCTCGTGGATGGTGGGTTCGAGGTCGCTGCCCTGGTCCTCGAGGCTCCTGTGGTCGATTCTCGCGGTCTCGTCCAGCCGCGCGTTACAGGTCTTCGCCCAGGATTCGCGCAGGGCCTTGAGCTTGGCCTTCCGGTCGAGCGGGTTCAGGGACACGCTCGTGCGCTTCCACTGCCTGCGGCCCCGCTTGTCGGTCTTCTGCCTGCCGGTCTCGGGGTCGATCAGCGGAACCCGCTCGCCCCGCTCGTCCAGCACGTACTCCATGCGCTGCTTGAGCCGGGCCCAGCCGCCCGTGGCCGGGTCGATCTGCCGGTTGGCGACGAGGATGTGCGCGTGCGGATTGTTGCCCTCCCTGTCCTCGTGGATGGCGTAGGTGGCCGCGTAGCCGTCCGCGTTCAGGTTCTCGCGGATGTACTCCTCCAGCGCCTGCACGCGCTGCCTGGGGGTGAACTCGCGCGGCAGGGCCACCACGATCTTCTTGGCCGGCCTCGCCGTCCGTCCGGTCTCGTGCAGCTCGACCGCGTTGAACAGCACGGCGGGGTCGGCGAACTCGGCCGGCGCGCCCTCCGGCAGCAGGGTGCCGACGCGCAGCACGCGCTCCTTGCGCCCGTAGTCGTAGGTCTCGCCGCGCCGCTCGTCATGCACCCGCTTGCCGGTGATGTACGAGAGCGTGGCCGTGGCCCTGGAACCGCTCGCGCGGCTCACGTTGGAGACGGACAGATGGTAGATCGCCATCGGCTTCGGCTCCTTTCGTGATCGGCCAGGGCGGCGGGGTGCGGGGCGGCGGCCCTGCGGCAAGGGGTTCCCAGGGGTGCGGCGAGCACCCGCTGGGCCTGCCGGGAGGCTCCCCCGGAAGGGTGGGAATCCAAAGGGCAACGCCCGTGGCCCCCGGAGGGCGCGCTTACGGAAAATGCAACCTCCGGTTGCATATAAGTGCGCCCTCAATGAAATTGAGGGACTTCCACCTGACCTTGCGGGGATGGTTCCGTTACCGGCGTGTCGGTCGA
>CALLST010000380.1:0-3555 GCA_938011875.1 uncultured Collinsella sp.
AACCGGGTCAACGCCGTCCACTCGCTCCTCGGCGCCTTCATGGAGCCGTTCAAGGGCGTGTCGACGAAGCACCTCGATGCCTACCTCGCCTGGTTCAGGTGGTGCCGGACCTTCATGGCGACCGATTCCGGCGCCGCCGGGCGCACGGTCGCGCGGCAGCTCGCGCACGGCGTCTGCAGGAGCCGCGTCCGCGACATGTTCAACGTGGAGCCGCCCTACATGGACTACTGGGCCGCGCCCGCCGCATAGAGGCGGTAGAATGGTCGCACCGCGATACACGAGGAGGGGTGAGGCCATGCCGTCGAACATACCGGCCACGACGATCCGCATCGACCCGGAGGTCAAGAAGGAGGCCACGGCCATCCTGGACGAGCTCGGCCTGTCCATGTCCACCGCCGTCAACGCGTTCCTCAGGGCGCTCGTCCGGGAGGGCGGGATGCCGTTCGAGATGAGGGTCAAGATGCCGGCGCCCGACGGGGAGACGGCGAGTTAGCCGGCAGGTCGGCATGTCAATCCTGGTCTAACAGAGCCTTAAAAAATCATTCCCGGGCGCCACAGTACAGTCTTTTTGGGACGGGGATCATTAAATGTTTTTTTAATCCCCGTCCCAGAATAATCATTTAGGTGGAAGGAAAGACGGATGTCCAAGCCGCGTCGTCGTAAGCAGAAAAAGCAGGTTAAGCCCGAGCTCAAGCTTAGGCAGTTTGCCGCCACCGAGCTTTCCGACCAGCTTGCCGCCCAACACTCCGCCGCCGACCTGCCGCGCTTTATGGTCGACACGGTCGCCGGCGCCTATACGCCTGCCGATGCCGAGCTCGTGATCGAAGGCTTTGGCGCCGCAGCCACACGCCCGGTCACGCTGCGCGCCAACACGCTCAAGGCAACCGCCGAGGACATCGCTGCGGCGCTCGATGCCGCCGGCATCGCTCACAACCCCGTCACCTGGTACCCAGACGCCTTCATCCTGCCCGAGGCCCAGGTTTCCGACCTATGGGACCTCGACATCTACCGCGACGGCAAAATCTACTTGCAAAGCCTGTCGTCCATGATGCAGCCGTTAGTCCTGGGCGCTCAGGCCGGCGAGGACATCCTGGACATGTGCGCTGCCCCCGGTGGCAAGACGACGCAGATCGCCGCCCTCACCCAGGGACAGGCGCACCTCACCGCCTGTGAGATGAGCATTCCCCGCGCCGAAAAGCTCGAGGCCAACTTGGGCCGCCAGGGCGCCAAAAACGTGCCCGTCATGCGTATTGACGCACGCGAGCTTGACGAGTTCTTCCGCTTTGACCGTATCCTGCTCGACGCCCCCTGTACCGGTACGGGCACCGTCATCAGCGGCAACGAGAAAAGTCTGCGCGGCCTCACCGAGCAGTTGCTCGGCAAGTGTGCCCGCTCGCAGCGAGCACTTCTGGACCGCGCCATGGGAGCCCTCAAACCGGGCGGCACGCTCGTCTATTCGACGTGTTCGATCTTGCCGCAGGAAAACGAGGACGCCCTGCAAGAGGCCCTCGACAAGCACATGGACTGTGAGCTCATCCCCCTCGACGGCACGCCGAGCGAAAGTGAAACGCAACGTGCTCAGGAAGCTGGCGAAGAGCCACACATCGAGAGCAACGCTCTCACCGAGGCCATCGCCGCCGGCCACGTCTCGTCCGTCGCCAACGGTATGCCCGGCACGCTGACCATTCCGCCCAGCCGCGACTTTGAGGGCTTCTACATTGCCCTGATCCGAAAACGCAGCTAGCGCACGGATCCAAAACTCAACAAGCTATTTCTGTGCGCGTTTGCCCTGCTGGTCGCGATGCTGTTTAAGCATCGCACGCTCCTTGCGCTCGGCCCTTTTGCCCTTAATGGCCGTGACCACAAAGTAGATGACCGCGGCGGCAACGATTGCGCCCACACACAGGCCAATCGAGCCAAACATTGCTGTCAATTCCATACCGCGTCACCTCTCTTTTAAACGGGACTTTCAAGATAGCACCTCGATCACCGCCACCACAGCTCCTTCACGTTCGCCGGCCCTTCGGTCTAACGGATGGCGCGGCGGGGAAAAATCAACTCGTCAAACGATTTAGCACTCGCAACGCCGGTCGTACACTGCCGACCGCACAACATAGAAACGGACCGCCATGGATTCTCTTAACGATTTGAACGAGCGCGTCGACGCTTTTGTCGGCACCAGTTCCTTCGAGACGCCTGCCGCGACGAACGACCAAGCCCCCATCGATGTTCCCGCCGAGGTTCACGAGGACATCGTCGCCTCGGTCGACTTCTGCGAGGTTGAGCTTGCAGACGAATTTACCGAGCCTCAGGTGGCCGTAACCCCCAACGGCCTTTTGCCCATGGAGCCGCTGCCCATCGACGGGCGCCTGCGCAAGGCGGCCCTCCGTATGCCCGATGAGATCGAGGAGGCCAGCGGCTTTACGCTCTTTGGCCGCCGTATCAAATCGCTCATCTACACCACCGACGTGGCGGTCATCCGCAATTCCAACGCCGACGCCGTGTTTGCCGTCTACCCCTTCACGCCGCAGCCCGCCATTACGCAGGCGCTGCTGACCGTTGCCGAGTGCCCGGTCTTTGTGGGCGTTGGTGGCGGCACCACCACCGGTAAGCGCTCCGTGCAGATGGCGGCCGTCTCCGAGATGCAGGGCGCGGCGGGCTGCGTGGTCAACTCCCCCGCTACTGCCGAGATGGTCGAGCACATCACCAACATCGCCGACATCCCCGTCATCGCCACGGTCGTACGTTGCGACGATGATGCTCACGCCAAGGTGCGCGCCGGGGCTAAGATTCTCAACATCGCCGCCGGCAAAAACACGCCCCAGGTCCTGCGCGAGCTGCGCGAGCACTATCCCAACCTACCGCTCATCGCACCGGGCGGCAAAACGCCCGAGAGCATCCGTGAAACCATCGCCGCCGGCGCCAACGCCATCATCTGGACGCCGCCGACCAGCGGCGAGCTGTTCCGCGACGTCATGAAAAACTACCGCGAGGGCAAGCCGCACCCCTGATCCGACATCGCTTTTTGCTTTCTCTTTCTGATTTTGCTTTCTCTTCCTGTTATCCAAGCGGAAGGACGCATCCATTCGGATGCGTCCTTTTGTTGTCTTGTTTTGTCCTTCAGAGCCGGCAGAGCATGGCGCACGCCTGCTCGCGGGTCGCGCTGCCGCGCGGGCAGAAGCTGCCGTCGGGCATGCCGTTGATGACGCCGGCACGCTGCAGCGCCTGCACGGCGGGCAGTGCATAGGCGGCAATGTCGGCTTCATCCGTGAACGTCACGGCCGCATTGTCCGTGCCGAGCACGATGCCGGACTGCTGCGCATAGCGGTCGAGCATCACGGCCATGTCCTGGCGCGAAATGTCGGCGTTCGGCGCAAATTCGGTGCTCGAAATGCCGTAGACGATGCCGTTGGCAGCCGCCCAGTTGACGTAGGGCGCATACCATGCGTCGGCCGGCACGTCCTCAAACCCGGCACTCCGGTATTCGGAGACGTCCGCGCCCTGCAGTCTGGCGAGCATCTTCACGAACTGGGCGCGCGTGACGTCGCCGGTCGG
>CALLST010000381.1:0-1360 GCA_938011875.1 uncultured Collinsella sp.
AAAGAACTGTGCTTCGGTGGAATCCGCCGGCAGTATCTTTCTCGAAATGACACACGCCCCCGGTTCCATTCCGTTAACGCGGCATGCGTCCGAAAAACTCTGGACGTCATCCTTCTGGCGAATCTTGCGCTTGAGCTTGGGGGCATTGACAAACGTGCCTTTCCCCTGTCGCTTCGTTAGATAGCCCTGTTGGACGAGCTCCTCAATAGCGCGTCGCACGGTAACGCGGCCAACTTTATAGCTCTCAGCCAATTCGAATTCGTTGGGTATCCGCGCACCTGCCTTGTAGGCACCGGAGTTGATTTCGTTTTTGATGATATCAATAACCTGTTGGTACAGCGGTATCGCTGCTTTACCGTCAGTTGGCCCTTCAGTCGGTGGCATATACCCTCTCCCAGCACAATTAATTCTAAAACGGGCTTAAGGGCATTCAACAAGTCCTTAAGCCCGCATTAGCTTAAAGTATGCTAGGTGTCGCACCAAAATGTCGGGTATTTACTCATCGGACCCGAAAAACGCGCAACTAACGCGCTCTTACGCGAGTTCCAGCAGGTCCGGCAGCTGATCGATAATCTTATCCGCGGCGTCCTGACTAAAGCCAAAGCGCTCCTCGCGCTTGGCGATGACTGTCAGACCGGCGCGCTTGCCGGCAGTGATGCCAGGCACCGAATCCTCAACGCAGCAGCAGCGATTCGCGGGCAGCCCCAGCAGGTCCAGCGCATGCAGGTAGATGTCGGGCTCGGGCTTGCTCTCCTTAAACTGCTCGCCGCTCACCACATACTCAAAGGCATCCGACAGCCCGCATGCGTTGAGCACTTCCTCGATGCTATCCATGGGAGACGAGCTGGCAAGCGCCACGCGAACGCCACGGCGCGGCAGCTCTCGAATCGTATCCACGGCGCCTGGGTTAATCAAAGCCTGATAGTCGCGCGGACGCTTATGCGCCCACTCGTCCCAACGGGCCAACGCTTCCTCGCCAGTGAAATGCCCCTTACCGGCGCGCTCAAACCAATCGACCAGCATATGCAGGAAGAACTGATGCGAGGTACCGACCTGCCCATTCAACTCCTCTTGAGTCAGGTTAAGCCCAAGCTCCTTGGCAAACGCGGCAGTCTCGCCCAGGTAGTAATACTCGGTATCGACAATCACGCCGTCCATGTCAAAGATAACGGCGTCGAACGGAAATGCGGACACGGCACCCTCCCTAACAAAAGGGCGCCCGCAAGCGGACGCCCGAGCCATGCACTATCGGCGATTCTAACCCAGCAGCTTATCCAGCGCCACTGCAATACCGTCTTCGTTGTTATTGGCGGTTACCATCTGGGCAACTGCCTTAACCTCATCGGCGGCGTTGCCCATG
>CALLST010000382.1:0-3993 GCA_938011875.1 uncultured Collinsella sp.
CTTTGGTCAGCATCGTTATCCCGAATAAGGATAGTGTTGAGGTCTTGCGCCGCTGCATTGACTCTATTGAGGAAAAAACTGATTATCGCAACTTCGAGATACTGGTTGTTGAGAATAACAGCACAGAGGGTGCGACGTTCGAGTATTATCGCACCGTTTCCGAGCAATATGAGAACGTTCGCATTGCAACGTGGGATGGACCGTTTAATTACTCCGCTATCAATAATTATGGCGTTGGACTGACGTCCGGCAAATACTTGCTGTTCTTGAATAATGACACCGAGGTTATCGAGAGCGGCTGGCTTTCTTCAATGCTGTCTTTCTGTCAGCGTGAGGATGTCGGAGCGGTCGGTGCAAAACTGCTGTATCCAGATGATACGGTGCAACATGCAGGCGTTATGATGATCTACTGTAAAAATGAAGGCGAAATGGGCGGACCTATTCACGTTTTCAATAATCTCGACCGTGATGATCCGGGGTACATGCGTCGAGCCGTTATTTCACAAGACCTAAGCGCCGTAACCGCTGCGTGCATGATGACAAAGCGTTCCGTATTTGAAGAGCTAAATGGGTTTAACGAGGACTTTGAGGTTGCTTTTAATGACGTTGATTTTTGCCTGAGAGTTCGCTCGCTCGACAAGCTTGTTGTTTTCGATGCTGATGCCCTCTTGTATCATTATGAGTCCTTCAGCCGTGGCTATGAGACTGGTGAAAAGAAAGTCCGATTTATGCGTGAGCAGGGCAAATTACGCACTGCTTGGGCGGAGTATTATGTCAACGGTGACCCGTATCACGGTCCTATGAGCACTCGATGATGTTTGGATTTTCATGATTGACCAAAACCTTGTTCTCTTTGAGTCGAATCCGGATTTCGCCGACAATTCTCGTGCCCTGTACGATTACATTGTTGAAAATACGAACCTCAAGACGTTTTGGGTTGTTAAGGACCCGGCAATGCTTGAGCCCATGAGGGCTGCTGGTGTTGACTGTGATATTGAGAATTCAGACCGCGCTATCGCTATGGAGCAATGCGCTCATTATCTGGTTACGTCCAGCTTTATGTTTGCGTACAATAAGCGTCCGGGTCAGATTCATGTTTCGGCATGGCATGGTTTTGGTCCTAAGACCATCGGATTTGATGAAGATGCAGCGTCTGAATCAAGTGCGCTTAGGGATTTGAAAGTCATTACGACCCAATGTGATCTTCTGACCACTACGTCCCGCGTGTCGCAGCTCATGATGGCCGGCATGCTTTCTATGGACCCTCGCAAGGTGATGAATTCCGGTTTCCCGAGAAATGATTACCTTTTTACTACTGATGGCAGAAAACTCCTGGAAGACGCTTTGGGAGTTGACTTCGGCACCAGTAAGCTGATTATGTATTTGCCCACGATGCGCAAGGGTCTAAAGGCTGAAGGTGGTCAATTCGATAATAATATCTTCAATTACGAGGATTATGACGCTGCTGGTCTTGATGAGTTCCTGAAGCTGCATGATGCTTATGTAATTGCGAAGATGCACTTTGCTGATGATTCGAGTTTTAATCAAGGTTCCTTTGAGCTTCCTAAAAGGGTTCTATTCCTCGATAGTCTGTCTTTGGGCTCGAAGTTGCTCACTATTTACCATGTTCTTAATGCATTCGATTTATTGATAACTGACTATTCGTCAGTGTATGTAGACTATCTTCTCCTAGATAGGCCTATCGTCTTTTCTTGCCCGGATTACGAAGAATACAAGAAGGACCGAGGATTCATTAGCGATGATCCACGTTGGATGATGCCTGGGGCTTTTGTTAAGTCACAATCCGAGTTGTTGGGTGTGCTTGGTTCGTTTTTTAATGGAGTTGACGCTGCTGCTTCATTGCGCGAGTCGTTCATGCCAGTCATTCATTCTCATAGGGATGCAAAAGCTGCTGAGCGTGTTGTTCAAAGGATGATTGGAGTGGCCAGCACTCGCTCGTGTGACTGTGACAAGGAAATCGGTTCATGCTTTGCGGACTCGAATTCTCCTTTGCGGCAGTATATGAATCTTCGTTCCAAAGCGGAGCTATTTTTAAACTATGGTTCGGGTTTTAATTCTGAAGACGTTCTGTCCATCGAATATACTTCTAACTGTTTTGGGTCTCATGTCAGCCTGACCTTCAATGTTCCTTCTGGCGTTAACGAAGTTCGATTTGACCCCGCCGATGATGGTTCATTTCTATTAAAAGACGTTTCCTTTTCTTTTAACGGAATGCCTTTGATTTGGGATGCGTTAAATGGTTCTGAATCACATTCCAATATCGTATTCTGCGGACTTGACCCTCAGATTCTGGTCTCAGGTTTTGATGGCTCGGCTGGCGAGCTGTGTATTAATTTTGACAGATGTGAGCTTGGGGATTCAGCTGACTATGTTTCATGCCTCATGGAGCGTGAACGCTCTCATTCTGATGAGCCTGTGCATTCTCTTTCGAAGTTATTAAGTCGTGTATTTAGGTTTGGTAGGCATTGACGTGAAGCGCGTTATTACATACGGAACGTTTGATTTACTACATTACGGGCATATCAATTTATTAAGGAGGGCCAAGCAGTATGGCGACTATCTAATAGTCGCTTTGTCTACCGATGACTTCAATTGGAATCAGAAGAGGAAGAAGTGTTATTTCTCTTTTGATAAACGCAAAGCCCTTCTTGAAGCAATTCGTTACGTTGACCTTGTAATTCCCGAAGAATCATGGGATCAGAAGGTGACTGACGTGCGTGAATACCATATCGATACGTTTGTTATGGGCGATGACTGGAAAGGCGAATTCGACTTCCTGCAGGATGAGGGCGTTGATGTCGTTTACCTGCCACGTACGCCGGAAGTTTCTACCACTCAAATTAAACGCGATCTTAAATCCTAGCTGTCGGCAAGGTTCTTGTGCGAATTTAGCATAGTGGGAATATTGATAATAAAATTAGCTTGATGGATTGATTTCTGTTAGAAAGGTTCTTCAACCATGAAGGGCATCATCCTCGCCGGCGGGTCCGGCACGCGCCTGTACCCGCTCACGCTCGTGACCTCCAAGCAGCTGCTGCCGGTCTACGACAAGCCCATGATCTACTACCCGCTGTCCACCCTCATGCTGGCGGGCATCCGGGACATCCTGGTCATCTCCACGCCGACCGACCTCCCCAACTTCGAGCGCCTGCTCGGGGACGGCTCGCGCTACGGCGTGAACCTCTCCTACGCCGAGCAGCCCTCGCCGGACGGCCTGGCGCAGGCCTTCACCATCGGCGAGGAGTTCATCGGCGGCGAGCCCTGCGCGCTCGTGCTGGGCGACAACATCTTCTACGGCAACGGCCTGTCGCGCCACCTGACGCGCGCCGTCCAGAACGCCGAGTCGGGCCGCGCCACGGTCTTCGGCTACCACGTGGACGACCCCGAGCGCTTCGGCGTCGTGGAGTTCGACGGCGAGGGGAGGGCCGTCTCCATCGAGGAGAAGCCCGCCGAGCCCAAGAGCTCCTACGCCGTCACCGGCCTGTACTTCTACCCGGGCGACGTGGCCGCCAAGGCGCATGGGGTGGAGCCCTCCGCGCGCGGCGAGCTGGAGATCACCACGCTCAACCAGATGTATCTGGAGGAGGGGACGCTCTCCGTGGTGACCCTCGGCCGCGGCTACGCGTGGCTGGACACCGGCACCATGGAGAGCCTGCACGAGGCCGCGGAGTTCGTCCGCGCCGTGGAGCACTCCCAGGACCTGCCGGTCTCGGTCCCCGAGGAGATCGCCTGGGAGAACGGCTGGATCACGACCGCCGAGCTCGAGGAGGCCGCGGAGGCCTACGGCAAGTCGGTCTACGGGCAGCACCTGAAGAAGGTCGCCGCCGGCGAGATCGTCAACAGCCCGCGCGAGTACTAAACGATTCAATGGGAGATACAGATATGTCTGAAGAGCTCTTCGAGCCCAGGAACATCATCGTCACGGGCGGCTGCGGCTTCATCGGCAGCAACTTCGTGCACCACGTCGTGAAC
>CALLST010000383.1:0-1665 GCA_938011875.1 uncultured Collinsella sp.
GACACCAATAACTTTATCTACAAGATCGCCGACCTGGTCTCGGGCACGTCCTTTGGCATTTTGCAGATCCTGATCGGCTACTCCGCCGCTAAGGCATTTGGCTCCAACCCGTATCTGGGCGCCGTCGTCGGCGGTGCGTTTATTAACTCCTCGCTGCAGAGCGCCTACACGGTTGCCTCCGAGGGCGTGCAGACTATGGTCACCGTCGTCCCCGGCGTGTACAGCTTTGAGTGGGTCGGCTATCAGGGCCACGTTATCCCCATCGTTATCGCCTGCGCCATTCTGGCCTTCCTCGAGAAGCGCCTGCACAAGATCGTTCCCGAGATGTTCGACCTCTTTGTGACCCCGCTCGTCTCGGTGTTCGTGACCGTGCTCGTGACGCTCGTTGCCGTCGGCCCCATCTTCGTGTGGGCCGAGAACGCCATCCTCGGTCTGATCCAGGCTCTGCTGACCCTGCCCTTCGGCATCGGTTCCTTTATCGTCGGTCTGTTCTATGCCCCCACGGTCGTTACCGGTATCCACCAGATGTACACCGCCATCGACCTGGGCCAGCTCGCCCAGTACGGCGTGACCTATTGGCTGCCCATCGCCAGTGCCGCCAACATCGCCCAGGGTGGCGCCGCGCTCGCCGTTGCCTTTAAGACCCGCGATGCCAAGATCAAGGGCCTGGCGCTTCCTTCGGCCCTGTCCGCCTTCATGGGCATTACCGAGCCTGCCATCTTCGGTGTGAACCTGCGCTTCTTTAAGCCCTTCATCGCCGGCTGCATCGGCGGCGGTTGCGGTGCCGTGGTCTGCGCGCTCACTTCGCTGGCTGCCTCCGGCACGGGCGTTACCGGTATCTTCGGTATCCTGCTGTGCCTGGCCCAGCCCGTGCAGTATGCGATCATGTTTGCGGTTGCCGCGCTGGTTTCCTTTGCCGTCTCGTTTGTCCTGTACAAGGATGAGCCCAAGGCTTCCGAGCAGGCGTAAGAGCTTTTGATTGAGGGGATGCCCGCGGGTTGTATGCTCGCGGGCGTTTCCCGTATCCGGTGCCGATCTCTGGTGCCTTGTTACTTTCGATCCGTTAGGACTTTGATATGTCTAATGCACTTGGTCGCGACCTTGCAAAGTTGGTTGCCGCGGTTGATGCTGCCGCCTCTGAGTGTGGTCATGGCGCGTATGGCCAACACTTCCATATTATGCCGCCGGCGGGTTGGCTCAACGACCCCAACGGTCTTTGCCAAGCGGGTGGCGTGTTCCACGCTTATTTTCAATATGCGCCCTTTGATGTCGAGGGTGGCGTTAAGGTCTGGGGCCATGCGACGAGTCGCGACCTTATGACGTGGGATTACGTTGGCGCCCCGCTGCTGCCCGACGAGTCGTTCGATTGTCACGGTGTGTATTCGGGCTCCGCGCTTGCCGAGGACGGCCGCATTCGCGTACTGTACACAGGCAACGTTAAGCTTTCCGATTCGGACGGGACGTACGACTACGTCAATACCGGCCGCCGCGCCGATACTGTTTATGTCGAGAGCGTTGATGGCCTTGCCGGTCGGGAGTTCAGCCAAAAGCGCGTGGTGCTGGCGTCCGATGATTATCCCGAGGATTTGACCTGCCACGTGCGCGACCCCAAGGTGTGGCGTGACGCGGACGGGCGTTATCACATGGTGCTGGGCGCGCGTCGTC
>CALLST010000384.1:0-3586 GCA_938011875.1 uncultured Collinsella sp.
GCTCGAGGACATCCAATATCACATGGACGAGCCACAGTCCAACCTGTCTTCCGTGCCGCTGTGGTTCTTGGCCGAGATGGCCCGCAAGGACGTTACCGTCGTGCTTTCGGGTGAAGGTGCCGACGAGCTTTTTGGCGGCTACGCCTACTACGAGGACACGGTCCCGGTGCGCAAGTACAAAAAGATGGTGCCGCTGCCCATCCGCCGCGCGCTCGGTAACCTGGCGCTGCATATGCCGTACTTCAAGGGACATAACTTCCTGGTCAAGGGTGCCGAGATCCCCGAGAAGTCGTTCCTGGGACAGGCTCTGGTATGGCCGGAGCGCGAGGTCGACGGCGTGCTCAAGCCCGAGTACAACACCGGCGATGGCGCCTTCGAGCTTGCCGCTCCCATCTATGCGCGCGTGAAGGGTCAGCCCGAGCTGGTCAAGAAGCAGTACCTGGACATGAACATGTGGCTTCCGGGCGACATTCTGCTCAAGGCCGACAAGATGTGCATGGCGCACTCGCTGGAGCTGCGCGTGCCCTTCCTGGACCGCAAAGTCATGGAGTTCGCCGAGCACATTCCCGACCGCTACCGCATCAACGAGAACGGCAACAAACAGGTACTCCGCCACGCTGCCAACAAGTCGCTGCCCGATGAGTGGGCCACCCGTCCCAAGGTGGGCTTCCCGGTGCCGATTGTCTACTGGCTGCGCGAGCAAAAGTGGTACGACTATGTCAAGGAGTACTTCACCGCGCCGTGGGCAAGCGAGTTCTTCAATACCGACGAGCTCATGCACCTGCTCGATCTGCACTTTGCGGGCAAGGGCGATTTCCAGCGCAAGATCTATACGCCGCTCGTGTTCCTAGTGTGGTACAAGCGCTTCTTTATCGACGAGGACCAGCCCGCTGTTCAGGCTGCCTAGCCTCGGCTTACGAACGCCTGCGCGTAACGGCTCCTCCGGGAGCCGTTTTTGCGTGGGTGCGTTTCAGTTACTATAAAACCGTCCCTGCCAAATGGCTGAGAAAGGTGAAAGATGCACCATTCGGATTCCGCGACCGTGACCACGGTCGATACGCTTGCCAAGCTTCTCGATGTGTGCGGCGAGCTGCGCGCATCAGAGCAGGTTGACGAGCGTGCCGTGACCGGCTGCTCGTTTGATTCGCGCACGGTCTCGGCAGGTGACGTGTTCTTCTGCAAAGGTGCTGCCTTTAAGCCCGTGTTTTTGAGCATGGCGCTCGATGCGGGCGCCGTCGCATTTGTGTGCGAGGAGTCGCTGGTCGAGTCTCTGGAGCCGCTGGCGAAGGAGAGCGGTGCTGCGATGCTGGTTGTTGATAGTGTTCGCACGGCCATGGCCCTGTTGCCGCCGGAGGTCTACGACCGTCCCGACCACGACGTCAAGATCGTGGGCATCACCGGCACCAAGGGAAAGACCACGGCCGCTTTTATGCTCCAGTCGATTATCAAAGCGGCGGGCGAGTCCTGCGGCATGATCGGCTCGGTGAGTACCGACGATGGCATCGAGTGCTACGAGAGCACCAATACTACGCCCGAGGCCCCCGAGATCTGGCGCCATATCGCCAACTGCCGCACGTCCGGTCGCCAGTCCATGGTCATGGAGGTTTCGAGCCAGGCGCTCAAGTACCAACGCGTCGAGAATCTGCCGTTTGACGTGGCGTGCTTCCTCAACATCGGCCGCGACCACATCTCGCCGATCGAACACCCCACGTTTGAGGATTATTTTGAGAGCAAACTCAGGATCTTTGACCAGGCAAAGACCGCCGTGGTGAATCTGGGCACCGAAGAGGTCGACCGTGTGCTGGGGGCAGCGTCGACGGCCGAGCGCTTGGTGACCGTTGGCGTCGAGCATCCCGAGGCAAGCCTGTGGGCGAGCGACGTACGCATGGTCGGCTTTAGCATCGAGTTCAACTTGCATGGCCTGTGTGCCGACGAGTCCGAGACGGGGGAGAAGGTCCTGCTGGGTATCGCGGGCGACTTTAACGTGGAAAACGCGCTGGTCGCTATCGCCGCTGCGCGCGAGATCGGCATCGGTATCGATGCCATCAAGAAGGGCCTCTCCAAACTGCGTGTGCCGGGCCGTATGGAGGTCGTGGAGTCGAAGGACGGCCGCGTGATCTGCGTCGTTGACTATGCGCACAACCAGCTTTCGTTCCGTTCGCTTTTCTCGTCGGTCAAGCGCGCGTTTCCCGCCAGCCCCGTCATTGCACTGTTTGGCGCCGCCGGCGGCAAGGCTCAGGAGCGCCGCGAACAATTGCCACGCGAGGCCGCACCGTATTCCGACCTGATGATCTTTACGAACGAGGATCCAGCTCACGAGGACCCGATGAAGGTCTGTCGCGAGCTTGCCGAGCATGTTCCCGACGATACGCCGAACAAGATCATCCTCGACCGCGAAGCCGCTGTGCATGCGGCGTTCAAGGCGGCGCGCGAGGAGTACGTCAACCCCGATGCTCCCACCATTGTCTTGCTGCTGGCAAAGGGTGACGAAGAGCTCATGCACGTGGGCGACGAGTTCGTGCCCATCGAGAGCGACCTTTCGTTGGCCAATCGCCTGATCGATGTTACCCAGTTTGACTAATGAACCATGATGGCGGCGGCGCCCTGAGTGCGCTGTCGCCATAAGCGTGTTCCCTCAATCAAAACATGCCGTCCAAGTCCAAACCCTTCTACGTAAAGGGAGTAACCATGTCCCACAACACCTTGCCGACCGTTGCCGAGCTTTCGGGCGAGATGCGCGAGCGCTTGGCCAAGGTCAAGTACGTCTTTACCGACCTGGATGCCACGATGCTCGCACCCGGCTCGTGCGTGCTACGCGACAACGACGGCAACCCCTCGACCAAACTCGTCGAGGCCGTCGTGGCGCTCGCTCGCGCTGGTATTCAGGTGGTTCCCACCTCGGGCCGCAACCGTACCATGATCCACGAGGACGCGCGCGTGCTCGGTCTCAACTCCTACATCGGCGAGATGGGCGGCCTGGTCATGTACGACCTCAAGGCCAACGACTGGGAGTACCTGACGGGCGACATGCCCTACGACCCCGCCTGCGGTCTCACGCCGCACCAGGTGATCGAGCAGACCGGCGTGTGCGAGAAGATTCTTGCCCGCTGGCCGCACAAGATCGAGTATCACAACGACATGTCGACCGGCTACAAGTACCGCGAGGTCACCGTCGGCATGCGCGGCGATGTGCCCGACAATGAGGTCCAGGCCATCCTGGACGAGGCCGGCTGCGGCCTGGTGTGGGCCTGTAACGGTCACCTGACGCATCTGTCCAAGCCGACGACGCTCGAGCTCGATCGCGTCGAGGACGGTCGCGCGTTTAACATCAATCCCGCCGGTCTCAACAAGGGCGTTGCCATCGCGCGCTTCTGCGAGCACCTGGGGATCGAGCGCGAGGAGACGCTCGCGCTCGGCGATTCCGAGTCCGACTTCTACATGGCCGATCACGTGGGCACGTTCTGCCTGGTCGAGAATGGCCTGACGAGCGCCGGTGCGCCCGAGTTCCTGGCTGCTTGCGAGAACGCTTTCGTTACGCGCGGCAAAATTGTCGACGGTTGGGCGGCGACGGCAGAGCTGCTGGTCG
>CALLST010000385.1:0-2227 GCA_938011875.1 uncultured Collinsella sp.
CAAACGTTTAAGGCGGTCCCAAAGTTTCCAATCGGTCCCCAAGGTCCTGCCAACAAAACCCTCATCGCTTTCAAAGTATCAGCCAAAGTTTCCAATGGTGGTACGTAAGGGAGCGGGCCCGACCGCCGGGACACGTACCCCCAATTAACTGTTCTTCATGACAATCGAATCCACGACATCAGCCACATTCTCGCAGCAGTCGGCGCAGTACTCCAGAAAGGCGTACACGTCACGCCAAGCGATGATCTCGAGCGGGTCCTTGCCGTTAACGTGCAGGTTACGCATGGCGTTGATGTAGAGCTCATCGGCCTCGGACTCAATGGTGTTGATCTGGATGACCAGCTCGCGCAGGGTCTTGGACTTGCGGTAATTAGGCAGCTCGACCATAAGATCCTTCATGGCGCGGCAGGCGTCGGTCACCTTGTGGGCGATGACAATGGCATCGGGGTGGATGCTCTGGATGTTGGTGAAGTAGACGCGCTGCACGACGCCCTCGATACGGTCAAGCACAGTGTCGAGCGAGCAGCTCATCAGGTCCGCATGCTCAATCGCATGCATCTTATTGAGCATGTCGTGAATCTGCGCGGGATCGAAGTTCTCAAAAATCTTGGTGAGCAGCTCTGCGGCCTGGACAGCAAGGTCGGCGCAGGCGACGTAGTTGTCAAAGTAGAACGAATCGGGTTTCTTTGCCATGAGTGGGTCCTTTCGAGGCGAAGACGGGTGGGCGAGGTATTGTGGTCCGGATGGACGTTCGGTTTGACTAGATGAACATCATGAACAGCTTGGCCATGACAAAGCTGATAAGTCCGCAGGCGGGGAAGGTGAAGAACCAGGTGAACATCATGTCCTTGACGACACCGAAGTTGATCGCCGAGAGGCGCTTGACGGCACCGACACCCATAATGGCGCAGGTCTTGATGTGCGTGGAGGACACGGGGATGCCGGTGAGCGTGGCAAGCAGCAGGTTTGCGGCGCCCGCCAGGTCGGCGGAGAAGCCCTGGTACTTTTCGAGCTTGACCATGCTCTGGCCGACAGACTTGATGATGCGCTCACCGCCCACGCTGGTGCCGATGCCCATGGTGGCCGAGCACAGCAGCATGATCCAGATGGGGATGCCGGCGTCGCCGACGCTAGTCTGGCCGTTGGCGAAGGCGACACCTAAAAAGAGCACGCCGATGAACTTCTGTCCATCCTGCGCGCCGTGCATAAAGCTCATGGCCGCAGCGCTCGCGATCTGAGCGTATTTAAAGAAGACATTGGCACGTCGCCTGTTGGCGGCGGCGAAAAGAATCGAGACGAGCTTGCACAGGACCCAGCCCATGATAAAGCCCAGGCCGATGGAGAGCGCCAGGCCGTAGATGACCTTCATCCACTCGTGGACGTTGACGCTGCTCGCACCGCCGAGGGCGATGGCGGCACCGGTCAGGCCGGCGATAAGGCTGTGGCTTTGCGAGGTGGGGATGCCAAAACGCGACGCTGTGGCGCCGTAGACGACGATGGAGAAGAGCGCCGCGCAGAGGCACGCGAGTGCCATGGTGCTGTTTCCGCCAAAGTCGACGATATGTGAGATGGTGTTGGCGACGCTCGCGTTAAAGTGCGTCATGATGAGCACGCCGAGGAAGTTGAATGCGGCGCTCATGAGAATGGCGGCGCGGGCGGGCATGCAACGCGTAGTGACGCAGGTCGCGATGGCGTTGGGCGCGTCGGTCCATCCATTGACGAAGATGGCGCCCAACGCGAGGATCACGGTGACGGCAAGGACTGGGTTCGACACAATTTGGCCGAGGAAGGTTGAGAACGTTACGTCCATATATGGGCTTTCTCGAAGTTTGCAGACACGTTACAAAAACATGATAAATCGTATCACCTCCTGTGGGTTTCTTTACCGAGTTCTGATGGGAGAAGTGAACTTTTTGGCACTAAAATTGAATATTAGCCCTGTTGACCGCGGGTGTTCTTTTTGCTAACACGCCATGCGGACACGTGCGATTACTACGACACTCCAAAACCACAGTCTGTTCGCTTTACAACATGCAAACATGCGTTCGATAATAGGAGGCATGGAATATCGACAGACAGATGGCAAAACTCGACGCGTGCACAAGCAGTATGTGGACGTCGTGGCTCGCATTCTCGCGGGCGGACAGGTTGTGCCGGTTACCGTCTGCTGGGTTGACGGTCGCTGCTTTACGATTGACGAGATTGTCTCGTCCACCGGTTTTGGCCT
>CALLST010000386.1:0-5013 GCA_938011875.1 uncultured Collinsella sp.
GAAAGGGCGCTGACCTTCTGGTCGCGCCCTTGAAGTTGAACGTCAGATTGTCCAAATGCGGCCCGCGCAGCGTCGGCCCGTTACGGCGTTTGTAAAACGCCGTAACCTACTGAATGAGCATCGCGTCGCCGAAGCTGAAGAAGCGGTAACGTTCTTCGATAGCAGCAGCGTAGGCATCCATGATCTGGTCGCGGGTGGCAAGTGCGCTCACGAGCATCATGAGCGTGGAGCGCGGCACGTGGAAGTTCGTGATCAGCGCGTCTACCACGTGATAGGTCGAGCCGGGCATGAGGTAGAGCTGCGTCGTGGCGTTCTCGCGCACCACGATGTCACCGCGGCCAAGCGTGTCGGCTCCGTCCTCGCGGCCTTCAAAATAGCGCGCCGTCACGGCCGGATCGAACACCGGCGCGTCCGCGTCAAACGCGCTCTCGAGCGAGCGCACCGCGGTAGTGCCGACGGCGATCACACGATGACCCTCGGCTTTCGCCTTATGCACGGCGTCGACAACTTCCTGCGACACGTGGTAGCGCTCGGTGTGCATCACGTGCTGCGTAGGGTCGTCCTCCTCCACAAGGCGGAAGGTATCGATGCCCACTTCGAGCTCGACGGCAGCAAACTTGGCGCCCTTGGCCTCGATGGCAGCCATGAGCTCGGGCGTAAAGTGCAGACCCGCCGTGGGAGCAGCGGCCGAATGCTCCTCCTTCATGGCATAGACGGTCTGGTACTTCTCGGGATCGCCTTCGTAATCGGTAATGTAGGGCGGCAGCGGCACGTGGCCGGCAGCATGGATGGCCTCGTCGAGCGTGCGCGGCTCGCCGGCGGCATTGCAACCGGCCGGCTCAAAGCGCACCAGGCGGCCGCCACGGCTGTCGGTGACAAAGTCGACGACCTCGGCCGTCAGCACCACGGGCGCGCCCTCGGGCGCATGGGCGCCACCGGCGCGATACTCAATCTGAGCACCGGGCTTCAGACGCTTGCCCGGCTTGACCAGACACTCCCAAACATGGCCCAGCGGGTCAACATCCTCGCGGCGCTTGAGCAGCAGCGTCTCGACCACGCCGCCCGAGCCCGTCTTGCGACCGATCAGGCGGGCCGGCATCACGCGCGTCTGGTTGATAACGAGCACGTCGCCCGGCTCGATATAGTCAATGATATCGCGAAAGATACGGTGCTCGACGGTGCCACCATGCTCCAGCGGCGTTCCCGCCTGGGAGCCCTTGCGGTCAACCACCAGCAGGCGGCAGGAGTCGCGCGGCTCGGCAGGAGCCTGGGCAATCAGTTCCTCAGGAAGGTTGTAGTCAAAATCATCGGTACGCATAGACACGTCGGATACTCCTTATATAGCTAAAGTCCGCTCTACATCCTAGCAGGCTGACGTCCCAAATGAACTACTTTTTGGCAGCCTTGCGCTCGTCGCGAATGCGGGCGCGGTCCATGGCCGCCTCGACGGCCGAGAATCGGCAGCCGCAATAATTCTGCCGATACATGCCAAGCTCGCGCGAACGGCGTGTCGCCTCGGGGTAATACGGGCGAAAATCGCGAATCACGGGAGTGAGACCGCGAGCGGCAGCCAGACGCTCCAACACATCATTGCAGGTTTCGAACAGCTGATACGGCGAGACGGCGAGCGTCGTGCCCACATATTCAAACCCGTGCTCCTGGGCCACGCGGCACGCCTCGGCCAAGCGCAAGGCATAGCACACACGACAGCGGCGGGGTCGATCGGCGCCCAACGGGGCCACACCGGCCTCCCAGCGCTCGCGGTCCTCGCCTGCTTCAATGAGCTCGATGTCGCCATCAGCACACCACCGGCGCAGCTCGTCCAAGCGGCGCTGCCATTCATCGCGCGGCTGAATATTGGGGTTGGTCCAGCAAATCGTGGGCTCAAACCCCTCCTCGCGCAGCAGGCGAACCGGCTCCAGCGAGCACGGCGCGCAGCAAGCATGCAGCAGCAACGGCTTCATGGACATCTCCTCTCCCACAATGATTTTTTAATCCCCGTCCCAGAAAAATCATCCCAAAAGACTACCTTGCGAAAAAGCGGACGCCAAAGGACGTATCCTCGCAGGCGACAATGCGGCGGTCGCGCAAAATGGTCCGCACGTAATACCAGTCGCCTACACAGCCCGACAAATGCAAGCCGGCCGCCAGGTAGCACAGCAGCGGATAGCCCGAAAACGCAAACCCCAGGGCAAACGCTGTCGTCACAACAACCGTCGGCGCCAGGCAAACCGCCATGTACCGCCGGCGCAAATACACAACACCCTCGGCGCAGGCATAGATCATCGCCGTCTCGCGATTCGCCCCAAAGGTCACCTTCGCGCCCGCAGGCGCCAGCAGCTTAAAAAACACACCGTGCACCAGCTCGTGCACGGCGAACGACGCCGCAGAAATCGCAGCCAAGCCGACTATCCAGCCCACGACAGCCATCCAGCCGCCCGCGTCAGCCGCATCCAAGTCTGCAGGCCCGCCCAGCAGCATAAACACCGGCACCAGGCACACGGCAAACACCACAAGCACGGCCATCCCCCACACGAAGCAAGCGTGCAGAAAATCCTCGTCCTCAAACGCATGTATGTTGGAAATCTCATTCATAGCATCTTAGGATAGCGCCCCTGCCACGTACCCGTCCGCATGTGCGATAATGTCGAACGATATGCACGAATTGACCACCGCGTCGCCAGGCCTTGCGCCCGGCCGCGCTCTCACCATATGCGAAGGAGTCCCATGGCATCCAAATACTCCATGAACGACCGTCCCAGCTGGCCTCGCCGCGCCATCGTTACCGCCGGCGAGCCCTACGGCAACAAGGGCCTGCACTTTGGCCACGTCGGCGGCGTCTTTGTCCCGGCCGACTTCTTCGCCCGCTTCCTGCGCGACCGTCTGGGCCGCGAGAACGTCATCTTCACCTCGGGCACCGACTGCTATGGCTCGCCCATCATGGAGAGCTACCGCAAGCTCAAGGAGAACGAGGGCTACGACAAGTCCATCGCCGAGTATGTCGAGTCCAATCACTCCCGCCAGGCCGCGACCCTCAACAACTACAACATCAGCTGCGATATCTACGGCGGCTCGGGCCTTGAACCGGCTGCGCAGATTCACAACGAGGTTACCGCCGAGATTATCGAGCGCCTGCACGAGCAGGGCACCATCTCCAAGCGCTCCACGCTGCAGTTCTACGATGCCAAGGCTGGCACGTTCCTCAACGGCCGCCAGGTGATCGGCCGCTGCCCCATCCAGGGCTGCAAGTCCGAGAAGGCTTATGCCGACGAGTGCGACCTGGGTCACCAGTTTGAGCCCGAGGAGCTCATCGCGCCCAAGAGCCAGCTCACCGGCGAGGTGCCCGAGCTGCGCCCGGTCGACAACCTCTACTTCGACCTGCCGGCCTACCTCGACTTTATGAAAACCTATACCGCCAAGCTCGCCCAGAACCCGCAGGTTCGCTCCGTGGTCTCCAAGACCATGGAGGAGTGGCTGCTGCCGGCTCAGCTCTACATCCAGAACAAGTTCCGCGAGGCCTTCGATGCCGTCGAGGACCAGCTCCCCGAGCACACCGTGCTGGAGCCCGAGGGCAACAAGAGCAGCTTTACCGTCACCTTCCCCAGCTGGAAGGAGCGCGACGATGCCCACGCGGTGCTCGCCAACGGCGGCGTGCGCTTCCGCAGCGGCAAGGCGCTCGTACCCTTCCGCATCACCGGCAACATCGACTGGGGCGTTCCGGTGCCCGAGGTCGATGGCGTCTCCGACGTCACCTGCTGGTGCTGGCCCGAGAGCCTGTGGGCTCCCATCAGCTATACGCGCACCGTGCTCGCACGCGATGCCCGCGCCGCCGGCGTAACTGAGGGTGTCGCCGCCCAGGATGCCGCCCTCATGGGCGAGCCCGCCGCCGATTCCACGCAGGTCCCCGCGCCCACCTACCAGCACAGCTCGCTCGACTGGCGCGACTGGTGGTGCTCGGATGACGCACAGATCTACCAGTTCATTGGCCAGGACAACATCTACTTCTATTGCATCGCGCAGACCGCCATGTGGGAGGCCCTGGGTTGGAACCTCACGCAGAGCACCGTCAGCGCCTGCTACCACCTGCTCTACATGGGCAAAAAGGCAAGCTCGTCCTCGCAGACGCCTCCCCCGCCGGCAGACGACCTGCTCAACCACTACACCTGCGAGCAGATGCGCGCGCACTGGCTGTCGCTCGGCCTGTCCGAGAAGCCGGTGAGCTTTAGCCCCAAGGCATACGACACCCGCGTGACCGGCAAGGACAAGGACGGCAACGAGGTGCACGCCTGCGACGACAAGCGCGTCATCGATCCGGCCCTTAAGGAAAGCGCCCTTTTGACCGGCGTCTTCAACCGCCTGGCCCGCAGCTGCTTCTACGGCGTCGCCGTCAAGGAGGGCGACGAGAGCCCCTATCGCAACGGTTGCATCCCCGCCGGCGCCGCCTCGGCCACCGTGGTGGAGGCCGCCGAGCAGGCCGCCCTCGCGTTTGAGCAGGCCATGTACAAGTTCGAGACGCACCGCGCGCTCGCTGTGTGCGACGACTACCTGCGCGCCGCCAACAAGCGCTGGAGCGACGCCTCCAAGGCTGCCAACAAGCTTGAGGGCGAGCAAGCCAATACCGCGATGACGCAGGCCCTCGTCGACGCCTTCACCGAGCTGCGCGTGGCGACCGTGCTCATGCACGGCATCGTGCCGGCCGGCTGCGAGCTCATCTGCGAGTACTTCGACGTCGACCCGGTCGCCTTCTTTAGCTGGGATAACATCTTTGCCTCCACGGATGAGTTTGTGGAGAGCCTGGGCGAGAAGCCCGGCGAGCACCGCGTGAAGCCGCTGCCCCCGCGCTTCGACTTCTTTAGCAAGCACGAGAGCCAGTACTAGGCAATCGCAACGCGCCCGGGAATGATTATTCTGGGACGGGGATTAAAAAATCATTCCCGGGCGACGCAAAGTAGTCTTTTTGGGACGGGGATCATTAAATGTTTTTTTAATCCCCGTCCCAGAATAATCATTTAG
>CALLST010000387.1:0-1213 GCA_938011875.1 uncultured Collinsella sp.
TCTGGGAAAACGCTTCCGTTGGACGTTATTCAGCGGAAGCGTTTTCTGTTTGACATGGTGACGTTGGCGAATGGCGGCGCCTCGCGGCAGGCAGCTGCGCTTCGCCGTACTCGTAACTCGGCAAGCGCGACGCTAGGACGCGTTCTTGATAATCCATGTCCCCAGTCCGGTCAACAGCTGAACCTGCCTAACCGTTAACCCTTCTTTTCGAAGCGCGAGAATCGCCTCATTGCGAAGTGGCTTGGAGACGGATTTGAGTTCCGTCGGAGCACATCCTGCGACACTCTGCACGATTGCCGTGCCAAATTCGCATAGATCTTCCTCGCGAACCTTGGCTGTTGCGCTGGGGCGATAGGGAAGCGACGGCGCACTTTCCATGAGCTGAAGGTATGAGCGAGGTGTTGGGAATAAAACACCGACAACGCTGCCGGTGACATGCGGCCGTGACCTGGCACTCATTAGATACTCACGATGGCTGCTCCAGGGATATTCGTCGTATGCCGCCAGTCCTGCTTTTTGTGGATTCAGATGAATGTATCGAATTGCCTCGAGTAAATATACTTCCGACTTAATGGGCGAATCCCAAAACCGCTCCTGAAACACGTGGCCGATATGTCCCGTCCGCGCATTGTACCTGCCCGCATACGATACGGCTACCGCGTGCATCGCGTCGCTCTTGCGGTCGTCCGGATCGTCGATGAGCAGATGAATGTGGTTTCCCATAAGGCACCAAGCGATAAGCTCGATATTGTGTTTGGGGAGAATCGCATCGAGGATCTGAAGCATGGCGATTCGGTCCTCGGCATCGTCAAACAGCAATTGCCCTCCGTTTCCACGCAACGTGACGTGGAAATAACCGGTTGGTGACTTTGAACGAGGTTTTCTCGGCATGGCCCCTCCTTTAGCTTGGATGGGCTGAAGATACCTCATTCGGAGGCTTCGGTTGTCGAGATTCAGTTCACCGACTATAGCTGCTACCTGCCGAAATGTTATTGCGTTTTCAAATTGATGCTTTTTAATGGTAATTGAACAAGACGGGCGCGCTTGTTGTGGATGCGGGCGTTAGTTGCGTCGATCTGGACGGCCCCCCCTCGCGTGATGTCATCGCAAATGGGCTTCACGTATTCTACGGATATAGAAAAATGGCCGGGCGCTCACAAACAAAACGGAGCACCCGGCCATTTACTGATTGTTTGTTGACGTTTGGCCAGAT
>CALLST010000388.1:0-3848 GCA_938011875.1 uncultured Collinsella sp.
GCGACAGCCTGGTCGGGGAGATGTTTGTTATTCGAGCTGAGTTCGGTCGTCAGACATTCTCGCCCCGGTCAAAGTGGTATCAGCAGTATGCCAATCTGTGGGGCTGTTACACCAACCTATGTCAATGGGTCGGCCATTACGGCGATGATGACGTCGCGCTCGGTAACTTCAACAATAACGTGGCGGCGCTTGCCCTATGATGACCGATCTTGCATCCACCACACCACAATCGCTCGGTCGCGATCCCATGGTCGGTCTGCGCCTGGCGCGTGTCGACGGGTTTGAGCCGGCCATTGCGCTCGGTCAGGACGAACTGCCTGCCTATCTGCGTCGTTTTACGATGCTGTTTGCCGACGATGCCACCATGCGCCGTGGCGGTATCGGCCGCGTGACGCGTGCCGTCAACGCCCAAGGCGAGGCCGTGGCACTCAAGCAGCTCATCTTGCCGACGCGCGATGAGTTTGATGACGCCGCCGCTCACGAGGCGCTGGTCGCCAAGTTCAAGGCGGCGTTTCGCGAGGAATACGAATGCCATCGCGCCCTTTCGGGCCTTAAGGGCTTTCCCCGCCTCTATGGCTGGGGCGAGGTCGACGGTGTGCCTGCAATTGTCATGGAATGGGTCGAGGGCGAGACGCTTGCCCGCTTGCGTTCGCGACTCGCCGTGGACGATGCCGGACGCCTGTCGCCGCTTGTGGCGGCGCGTCTGGGTCGCGACCTGTTCGATCTGCTCTGCCGTATGAGCCTGGTGGGTGAGGGCTTTGTCCATCGCGATATCTCGCCCGCTAATATTATGGTGCGTACGGCACGTCTGCCGCTTGACCGGCAGCTTGCCGAGGGCACCTTTGACCTGTGCCTGATCGACTTTGGCTCGTCGCTGGCGCTCGAGCCTGCGTCGGCCGTGGCCGGTACCGGCGGCAAGGCGTCGTTTACGGAGCGTTATGCCACGCTGCGTCGCGCGACGGTTGCCTATGCCCCGCCCGAGATGCTCACCGACGATATTCCCGACCTGCGCGCTTTGCGTATGTCGCCGGCGATCGACGTCTATGCCGCGGCAAGCACGGTTTACGAGCTCATTGCCGGCGTCGCGCCATACGAAGCCGCGCCGAGCACTTCGGGCACCTCGGGTTCGCGCAAAAAGACGCGCGACATCGCGAGCCCCTACCGTCTCAAGATGGACACGCGGCCCGACTATCCCATTGGTGCCCATGCGCCCGGTTGTGATTTGACTCAGCTGCTTCGTCGTGAGCCCGATGTGGCGCTCGCCGCGGCCGAGCAGGCCCAGCAGCTAGGGCTTGAGCCGGATTCCGAAGAGCTACGCGATGCGCTGGCGTTTGTCGATGCCCAGCTGTTCGACGTGGTGATGGCCTGTCTGTCCAGCCATCAAAAAGATCGTCCCGAGCCGGCGGCGGTCGAGGCGGCGCTCTCGGCGTTTTGTGACCACTATGCGCAAAATGTCGGTCGTTCGCTCCGCGGCGAGCCGCTCACGCCGTGCCCCATGGATGCGTCTGGCCGTGCGGTTCGTCGCGCGCTGATGGTCGGCGCGACGGTCGTCTGTGGCGTGGTTTGGGCTGTGATCGTGGTTTCGGCCGCGCTGCTGGCGTCGGGCGCTCGCGTGACGGCGACTTTGGGATCGCTCGTGTGGTCTGGGTCGCTACCGGGTATTATTGCCGCACTGGCGTTGGCGCTGCCAGGCATAGCCGGCGTTGCCGCGGGGGCACTTGCGCGCGATCGGCGCTCGGGCTTCCTGCAGGGTGTGCTTGCGCTTTCTGCCTGCGAGGTTCCGGTGCTGGTTGTGGCTGCATGTAGCGTATTTTCCCAACGCGCCATGATGGGCGGCCTTGTTGCCGCTCTGGTTGCAACCTATACGCTTACGTGGTTTTTGCTTGCGATGGGCTTTGCCTTTGAACTTCCCGTTTCGGCACCGCGACGCACAAAAGCCCAGATGGCGGCTCCGCTTGCCGGTGGAGCCGCAGCTGCCCGTACTTTTGGCGGACCTGTCGAAGTATCGTCCGATTCTATTTCTACGACCAAGGAGGCCTAGGTCATGGCATCTCAAGTTGAGCTCACCCCATGCGGGGCCATGTTTGACATCTTTAAGCGCGCGGCGCATCTGAGCCATATCGAGCTGTGCGGCTTGGTGCTTTCGTCCCGTCCGCTCGCCGACGGCCGCAGCCCGCAGAGCCGAGCCGCCGATCGCTCTTGGGTTTCCCGCTTTATCGTTCGCGCGCCGGTCGGCACGCTTCAGCAGCGCTACTTTGCCGAATACGGTACCTCGGCTGCGCGTATTATGTCGCAACTGGCCCTGCGCCAGCGCAATCCCATGGACTCCACGGCTGTGATCAATATGGTGTGCGGTCCTGCAGGTGAACCGATGGTACGCGCGCTCGAAGAGTGCCACCAGGACACGAATCTCTATCGCAACGCGCTCGATCGCCTGTCCCAGGCGGCGGAACTCATGCCCGCCGAGCGCGCCGAGGCCGTGCTGGTGCTGTTTGTCGCCGTCGGTTGTTCGGCGGATGTGCGGTCCTCGGTGAACTATGCCATCGACTACGCGCACGCGACCTGTGGCGGAGGCACATCCACGCCGCGTTCGCTTGGCATGTCGATGACCGCGGGCGAACGCGAACCCGCCCCGGCGCACCCCTTGGGCTTGCTGCGCGTACAAAACAGTTTTGTCGTGAGCGCCCCGCGCTGGATTCAGCCGAGTGAGCAGGGTGTTGAGATTGGCGCGCTGGCCACTGGTGAGGGCGATATTACCGACGTCGGCGACGATGTCTCGGCCCGCCATGCCCATATCTGGTGCGATGCTCAAAATATCTGGCACGTCGAGGACTTGTCGTCCACCAACGGAACCGTGGTGGTAAACGGGGCCACGCGCGTCTGCATTCAGGTCGAGCCCGGCCGTTCCGCCCAACTCAATCCCGGCGACGAGCTCAAGCTCGGCGAATCCACTACCTACGCCATTCTCTTCGGTGCCCTCTAGCCGGCAGATAGGGACGTTCCTTTTAATATGAGCAGGACATTGTCAAGAGGCAAAATCGGGCCTGGCCCCAACGATATGGGGTCAGGCCCTCTCCCTATATCAGCCCGTCCGCGGCGACCTCGGCGTGTCTTACCGACGCTCGTCTTTGCAGTTTAATATCCGCCCGCGGCGATCTCTCGCTGGGCAATCCGTTGCTACGGCTGAGGCTTCTTCGTCGAACCGACAGTCTGTGCACGCGTGTGGCGCCCTGGGCGCTCGCAGAAAAGGGACCTGAGGTTCGCCTCAACGGCTTCGGATCGAACCGCTTCCGGGGTGACTGGCTTATGTGCGGGGGACCGCCCCCCCCTACGCCTCCTCGGCCATGAGGCCGACCGCCCATACCCAGCAGGCGAGCTCGCGCGCCGTGGCCACGTTCGCCTTGTTGCCGTGGACCCCGCGCGCGAGCAGCGCCTCCCGCCTCTCGACCAGCCTCCGCACGCCCTTGGCGGCATGCCTCCGGGCGCCCCGGTCCGGGGCCTGGCCCTTGGCGAGGTCCTTCGGCCGCCCCGAGCACGTCAGGTAGTGCCACGCGGCCTCGACCAGCGTCTTCCTCAGGTGCTTGTTGCCAGCCTTGGTGATCGTGCCCCTGCGGTCGCTCTCCCCGCTGGAGTGCTCGGAGGGCGTCAGGCCGACCCACGCCGCGAACGAGCGGGCGTTCCTGAACCTCGAGAACTCGCCGGCCTCGAACACGAGGTCGGCGGCGGACGCGGTGTCTACGCCCTTGAGGCAGCGGAGGGAGTCGACCCTCTTCCTCCACCTGGGCTTGCGGGCCTCGGCCTCGACGAGCCCCTCGAGCCTCGCCTTCTCCTCCGCCGCCCGCCTGACC
>CALLST010000389.1:0-3847 GCA_938011875.1 uncultured Collinsella sp.
GAGACCGTGGGGCAGCAGATCGCGCTCGGCAATCTCGTGCTCGAGCGGCGCACGAAGACGAGCCATAAAATCATCGAGCGGAATGTTCTCGATCAGCTGACGATTGAGCACCAAGTTGTTGCACAGTGCCTCGTTAACGGTTTTAAAGAAGGTCGCCGCCGCGCCCAGGGCGCGCTCGTTGGTGTCGCCGTCCATGGAAGCAAGCGTTTTCTCGACCGAGTCGACAATCATCTCCACCACATCGACGGCAATGGCATCGAGCAGGCCGTCAACCGTGCCAAAGTGCACGTAGAAGGTTTTGCGGTCGACATTGGCCTCGCGCGCGATGGCACTCACCGTAATGTCTGCCAGCGGCTTTTCCATGAGCAGGCGCTCGAAAGCCGAAAGGATGGCATTACGGCTGCGAACGATGCGGCGGTCAAGACGCGGTTTGCTGGTTGCCATGGGCGTGTCCCTTCGATATGCGAGCATTCATCAACAGATGAGAGATAATCTACGTAAGAGGATTATCCCCCATACGGCACAAATATGCCCCGCATCATGAAGAACGCACGACTGCCCTACTGCGACTTGGGATGCTTCTTCTTATTGAGTGCCGACGGAGATACGCGAATACCATCGCCTGTCTGGCGCACATAGGCTTTATGAGCCGGCTTAGCGGTCCCAGAAGCCTTCTGAGCGCGCTTCTTGGGATCAACGGTAACAGCATTCGTGGGGTGCGGCTTAGTGGGCGCAGAGGGCGTCTGAGGCTCGCGGCCGAGCTTGCGCATCACGCGATCCCAGCGCGCATGGATGCTCTCGTTGTGGGCGATCTTAAGTCCCAGCAGGGGCGCAGCCAAAATGGTAGGCGCAATAAACGTGATGAGGCGCCACAGCAGATAACCGGCGGTCGAAGCCGACCCAAAGAAATGACCCAAGAACAATGCAAAGCCGCCCTCAGCGCCACCAGTTCCGCCGGGCAAGGGAACCGCAGAGCTCAGCAGCTGGACAAAGGCGCTCGCGGCCATGACCGAGAAAAAGTCGACCTCGAGGTGGCCAAAAGCAAGCATCAGGAAATAAGCAACCAGATAGAAAAACGCAAGTTGCAGCATGGTGATGACCACCGTGAGCAGCATGGAAGAAAAATGTCCGGCTGAAAGCTTGAACTTCTCGGAGAAGGAGTAGATCTCGCCATCGACAAACGTGCGCCATCCCTCGATCTTAGTGGCCGAGACACCTATGCGCTCGAGCCAATTGATGATGCAATGGGCGACGCGCGTGACGGTCTTAGGCATGAGCGCGACGGCGAAGATGCCAAGCAAGATGCAGCAGTGTCCACCAAAGCTAAAGACGCACAGCAGCGTCATGTCGCCGTAGCGTTCGGCAAAAAACGGCATACGGGCGAGCAGCAGGATAGCGCCCCAGGCGACCAGGCCAAACTGGTACACGATAAAACGCTTTAATTGCGTGGCGCCGGCCTCGCCCACGTTTTGGCCGGCCTTGGTCAGGCGATAGATCTGAGCCGGGGTGGAGCCCATCATCATGGGCGTCAGGTTGCCAAAGAAGATGCCACTCGCCTCGACCGAAATGAGGTCGCGGATACCGACGGGCGAATTGGGGTCGAGCCAAACGGCAATCGCGTACGCCACGATACCAAAAAAGAGGTATAGAAACATGCAGAAGCATGCAGCGAGGAGCCAGGGCGCCTGGACGCTCGACATAGCAGCCCAGAACTGCCCCATCTGCCCGGTTACCACCAGATAGACGATATAACCCACCAGCACGACGCCGATAAAGATGGCGCCGCGGCGTGCGCTCTTATTGTCATCTCCGCCCGAGGCCTCAACCTCGACCTGGGGCTTAGACGTATGCTGAGAGGACTCCGTCATGAGACTCCTTCTAACAGTCAAAATATCTTGGATATTGTACCCGTAAGGGCCATAGGCAGAACGCAAAGCTCTGGTTCAAACGGGAATTGCAGACGGTTGTTTGAAAATAAAAACCCGGGCTTCCATAGGAAGTCCGGGTATCAGATGCGTGGTAGCCCGTACCAGATTCGAACTGGTGATCTCCGCCTTGAGAGGGCGGCGTCCTAAACCGCTAGACGAACGGGCCACATGACATCTGCACTGCCGTGCTGCGAGGAAATATATTACGGGACAAAAAACGTCAGCGCAAGAAGAAATTCCAAATTGCCGAAAAATTGTCGGCAGGTTATGGAACACGCAGGTAAACTAGGTAGCTAATGCAAGTTGAGATGGACCAAAAGAGCTTCGCGATCGTTGGGAATGTTGTCTTCGATCACGGCGTCGAGGGCGGAGTTGAGAAGCTGCCCCAGTTCCGGCCCGGGCTTGACTCCAGCACGGATCAAGTCGCCGCCGTTGATGGCGAGCATCTTGAGCGTATAGGGCTCCCCCGCCCTCAGCAGCTCGTGCGCCATCGCGCGCATCTCCTCAATCGTCTCAACGTAATAGAAGCACGACGGGGCCTTGCCAAGTGTGTCGGCACGCTTAAGGTCCATGAGCTCGTCAATCAGGCGCGGCGTGTCGACGCCCTCGCCCGAAAGCGCGCGCATCATATTGAGCAGACAGGAGCGCTCGGGGCGCAGCGGCTTGTCATGGTATTTGATGAGCAGGCACACGTCGCGCACCAAGTCGTGCGAGAGCGCCAGGCGATCCATAATGACGCGCGCCTTCTTGGCGCCGAGCTCGGGATGACCGTAGAAGTGTCCGCTACCGGCATGGTCGACCGTGAAGCACTCGGGCTTGGACACATCGTGCAAAAACGCCGCCCACATAAGGCTCGACGAGGGCGCGACGCCGTCACACAGCGCGAGCTCCCCCGCCACCGTCAGCACACGGGCGATATGCACGTAGACGTTAAACGCATGATAGACACTGCGCTGATCAAACCCGCGACCCGCTGCCAACTCGGGCACAGCGGCACAGATGAGCTCGGGGTAGCGCAGCATCGCGTCTCCCCCATGACCGGTCGAAAGAATGCCCTCGAGCTCAATACCCACACGCTCACGCGCCACGGCATCGAGCAGCGGCGCGCACTCGGCAAGCGCACGCTTGGTCTCGGGCTCAATCATAAAGTCCAGACGGCAGGCAAAGCGCACCGCACGCAACATGCGCAGGGCGTCCTCGTTAAAGCGACGCTTGGGATCGACAGCGCGAATCAGCTTGCGCTCCAAGTCACCCTGGCCGTCGTAGCGGTCGACAAGCCCGCGCTCGGGATGCCAGGCCATGGCATTGACGGTAAAGTCGCGGCGCGCCAGATCGTCCTCGAGCGAGGCGGCACGCTCCACACTCTGGGGATGACGACCATCGGTGTAAAAGCCATCCAGACGGTACGTGGTGACCTCGATACGCTCGCCATCGGAAATAGCCGTGATTCCGCCAAATTTAATGCCCGACTCCACAACCGCGATGCCGGCGGCCTCGAGCGCCGCTTTGGACTCCTGCCACAGGCCGCTACAGCACATATCAACATCGTGGCTGGGGTACCCCATCAGGGCGTCGCGCACCCAACCGCCCACGTACCAAGCCTCAAGACCAGCCGCCTCAAGCGCGCGCAGGACGCGCAGGGACGCATCGGACGGTTGCGTACCGTTGAGCGAAACATTGCACATGCCTATGGCCTCCTGCGACTATCAAATTGGCTATCGATTGCGTCTGCAAGAAGTCTAGCAAGAAACAGCCTCCACTGCACACGCAAGTCCGATAAACAAAAACGCATCCGTCCTAGTCTAAGACGGATGCGAAATAATCAAACTATTCAGACAAGGTGCCGGAACTAGCAGACCTGGCGAACCTCGATGTGCTTCTTATATTCGTCCACCTTGGCAAAATCACCCAGACCGGGG
>CALLST010000390.1:0-7689 GCA_938011875.1 uncultured Collinsella sp.
TATTACGAGCTCCTGTGCGAATTGGAGAGAGCGCTCCCGCAAACTGCCTCTTGACAACTTATAGGAGCGTCGGTTTTTGTTTTGCCAAATGCGGTGTGGTTGAGGGTAGGCGATTTATCGTAGTAAACCGGCATAGTTTTGTTCGCAGTGGTACAACCGCGCGTTTAAGCGCGGGGCCGGTGGGGCAATTTTGCCCCACCGGCCCCTATTCCAACTCTATTCCAACGCTACTCCGGCTTGGTTTCTACCGTGGGAGTCTTGTCCGCCGCAACTGGAGTGCGGGCGGTGTCCATAGTCAGGCAGTGTTTGGGACAGCTTTCGATGCACTCACCGCACACCACGCAGGCATACGGGTCAATCGACCAGGTACCACCCTTGCGATCGACCGTGAGCGCGCCCGCCGGGCAGCGACGTGCGCACATACCGCAGCAAATGCACACATCCATGTCGTTGACGATATGCCCGCGCAGGCGCTCGGGTGCCGCGAGCTTTTCCTGCGGATAGCACACCGTGACCGGCTGCTTGACCATAGAGCCCAAGGCCGTCTTGGCAAATGTCAGTAAACTCATGCCGCGCCTACCTTTCCGTGCAGCTAATGCAGGGGTCGATGGTCAGGATAATCATGGGCACGTTGGCAAGGAGCACGCCCTGCAACGCATGCGTCAGACCCGCCAGATTTTGCGACGTCGGCGTGCGCACGCGAAAACGGTCCAGATTCTTGGTGCCGTTGTCGCGCACATAGTAGTACGCCTCGCCGCGCGGCTGCTCAATCACAACCTCGCCGCGCGCACCGTCGGCCGGCGTGAGCTTGGTGCGCCCGCCGATACCGTCGTGCGGGATCTTGCCCACAAGCTCCTTGATAATGTCCATGGCCTGCGTGACCTCGGCACAACGCACCTGGCAGCGGGCATAGCAGTCGCCATCGCTAGCAACGATGGGCTCAAACGCAGCCAAGTCCGCATAGGCACCGTCGCCAAACATGCGCACGTCATAATCCACGCCCGAGGCGCGACCAAACGGGCCGACCATCGAAAGCTCCAGCGCGTCCTTCTTGCTGATCACGCCCACGCCATGCAGGCGCTCGCCGCAGCTATTGTCGTCCAAAAACGTATGCACCAGGGCCTCGTAGTCGGGGCGCATGGCATCAAGCGTCTGGACAATACCCACCAGCTCGGAGTCCTCGATGTCATGCTTAAGGCCGCCGATCTCGTTAATCGAAAGGATCACGCGGCCGCCGCAGGTGCTCTCGAAGATCTTGAGAATCTGCTCGCGCAGGGTCCACGACCGATAGAACAGCGCCTCGAAGCCAAAGGCATCGGCGAGCAGGCCCAGCCACAGCAGATGCGAGTGAATGCGCGAAAGCTCGTGCAAAATGGTGCGGATATACTGCACGCGGCCGGGCACCTCGATGTCGAGCATGCGCTCGCAGGCGCTGGCATAGCCGCAGCTGTGGCCCACGGCGCAGATGCCGCAGATGCGCTCGGCGATGTAGCCAAACTGGTGCATGTCACGCTTTTCGGTGAGCTTCTCGAGTCCGCGGTGCACAAAGCCGATCTGCGGAATTGCCTCGAGAACGCGGTCGTCCTCGATCACCAGGTCCAGATGAAGCGGCTCGGGCAGCACCGGGTGCTGCGGGCCAAACGGAATAACGGAGCGATGTGCCATGGACCTTACGCCTCCTTTTTATGCTTGTCACGGGCGGCCTTTGCGGCAAGCGCCGCACGGACCTTGGCCGCTTTCTCGGGATCCATGGCGGCGAGCTTTGCCTCCATCTCGGCAGCCTTGAGCGCCGCCTTGGCAGCAGCCTCATCGTGCTGAGTATCGGAGCCGGCAGCCGCAGCGGGCTGGGCGACGGCAGCGCCCGCAGCATCGTCGGCGCCCGCAGTGCCCTCCCCCGCAGTGGCCGTGGCAGCGGCAGCCTTTTCGGCCGCAGCCTTGCGCGCCTTGGCCTCGGCAGCCGCGCGGACCTTCATGGCCTTCTCGCGCGCAGCCTTCACCTCGGGCGTGATAACGCTCATGGGCTCGGCCGTTGAGACCTGGTAGAAAAAGCCCTTAAAGTCGATCTGCATGTCGGTAATGGCAAGACCAAACAGGTCGTGCGCTTCGTTTTCAAACGGGAATACTGCCGGATAGTACGAGCTGATGGACGGAATCTCCTGGTACTGATTAATTCCCTCAACCACCAGGTTCTCGATCGCATAGCTACCATCCTGAGCGATCTGCTCCTGTGCAGCACGAACGTTGATAAACGTATAGACCAGGCGATACGTGCCGTCGTCGACGTTGCGCTCGGCGTGCATTTGCACAAAGCGCGCGCCGACGCCCTTGAGCGCCTGGACATGCGACAGGAGCTCGTCGATCCCGACGGTGGTATAGATAGCCTTCTGCATTACTCAGCCTCCTTTGCAGCGGCGGGCGCGGCGGGCTTCCCGGCAGGCGCGCCACCGGCACCGTCAGCCCCGGCCCCCGCGGCCACAAACCCGTCCTCGCCCAACTCAACGCCACCGTCCCAGGTAGCGGCGCCGCCCACGGTGAGCGGGTCGCCGCCGGCGCGCATCACGGCCTCCTTCTGATCCAGGATGCCGCACGCCTCCACGATGGCATCGATCACGGTCTCGGGGCGAATGGCGCACCCGGGCGCGTACACGTCCACGGGAATCGCGCGGTCCACGCCGCCGATTACGTTGTAGGCATCGCGGAATACGCCGCCCGAGCACGCACAGATGCCGCACGCCACCACGCACTTGGGCTCGAGCATCTGGTTGTAGATCTGGCGCACGACGGGCAGGTTCTGAGCGTTGACCGACCCCGTTACCAAAAAGATATCCGCATGCTTGGGGTTGCCGGTGTTGACCACGCCAAAGCGCTCCGCATCAAACAGTGGGGTAAGCGAGGCCAGCACCTCGATATCGCATCCGTTGCAGCTCGAGCCGTCGTAATGAATAACCCACGGCGAGCGCGACATTTTATGATCCATGGATGCCGCCTCCTAAATAAACACGTCGACGAGAATGGGCATAAGGTTGAGCAGGCCAAACACCAGCGCCACGCCCCATCCGAGCTTAAAGCAGCTGCGCCAGGTGCTGCGCGCGAAGGTGTTGTCGATCAGCACCTCGACAAAGTACGTCGCAGCCATCACGACCAGGGCGACCACCCAGCTCACCGGGTTGTCCCAGACAAAGAACATGCCCACCCACATCAAAAACAGCACGGTCTCGCACCAGTGCATAAGGGTCATCTTGGCCAGCGTGCCGCCGCTCATCTCGGTGGCGACGCCCTGGACGATCTCCTGATGCGCGTGATGTGAGTACGAAAGGTCAAACGGCGACTTGCGCAGCTTGATGGTGAGCACCGCGAGCAGCGCGAGGAAAATGGGCGCGCTGTACACGATGATGGGGGCCGACTGCCCCGTCACGGCGATGGAATCGAAGCTATCGGTGGCAAGGTACAAGCCCACGCTCATCAGCAGAACGGCGGGCTCGTAACTCATAACCTGCAGCAACTCACGATCGGCGCCGACCTGGGCAAACGGGCTTTGCGTCGAGGCGGACGCCAGCACCACAAAGATCGCGGCGAGCGTCACCATAAAGGCGCACAACAGCGTGTTGGAACCCGACACAAAGATGCCGCCGCCCACCACGGTAAAGATGAGCGCGCACGCCATGTAGGTATCGTCCATGGTGTTTACGCTGGCGGGGGCCTTGCGCAGCAGCTTGGCAACGTCGTAGAAGGGCTGCAGCAAGCGCGGGCCCACGCGGCCCTGCATGCGAGCGGACAGCTTGCGGTCAAGGCCGTCAATCAAACCGCCCACAAGCGGCGCCAGCAAGGCAAACGCCACGGTACCAATAAAAATGCCCAAGACGCCCGAACCTTCAAAATACTTGCCGCGCAGCACCGAGGGCGCGCTCATGGCAAGCCGCTCGGGCCCAATCCACGCGCAACACAGCAGCGCAAACAAAATAATACTGCAGCACACGACGCTACCCGCGGGGCCAATACGCTTCTCGCCAAGGGCGTCCTCCGAGTACCAATTGCGCTTTTCGGCCTTTACCTCGCGACCCATCGAACCGCGGAAATGGCGATATTTATCGGTTCCCACGCCCGAAAGATATACGTTTACGCGCGGTTTGTCGCTCACGCGGAATGAAGTCAGCAGCACCACGGCGATAAAAGCCACGATAACCACCATCAGATACATGGCATCCTTGCCGATAACGTACGGCACGCGGCCAAACACCATGGCCAAGTAAGGCGACACCAGACCGCTCGAAATAACCGGGAACGCCACGCAGCACAGAATCAGCAGCGCGGCGATGGTGTTGAGCGCCATCCATTCAGTCTTATGGACATTGACCTCAACGTTTTGAGCCGTGGGGTCGACGCCCGAAAGCTTGGCAAGCCACTTGCCCCAGAAGTAAAACGTCGCGGCCGAGCCAAAGGCGAGCACCATGATCATGAGCACGTTGCCGGTCTGCGCAAACGCCACCAGGGCGCCCCACTTGGACACGAGCATGCCAAACGGCGCCACAAACATGCCCATGATGCCCAGCATCATCAGGCGCGTCAGGTGCGGCATGCGGCTGAACATGCCGTCCATGTCCTCGATATTGCGGCTGCCGATATGATGCTCGGCCGTGCCCACGCACAGGAACAGCAGCGACTTGGCCACCGTGTGGAACAGGATCAGGAAGATGGCCGCCCACACGGCCTCGGGCGCGCCGACACCCAAGCAGGCACTGATGAGGCCCAAGTTGGAAATGGTGGAGTACGCGAGCACGCGTTTGGCGTTGCTCTGCGAGATGGCCATGAGAGCAGCGAGCAAAAACGTGATGGCACCCACACTCGTGACCATAAAGCCGGTCACGGGATAGATGGCATAGAGCGGGCTCAGCTTGACCATTAGGAACACGCCGGCTTTGACCATGGTTGACGAGTGCAGCAGGGCGCTCGTGGGCGTGGGGGCAACCATGGCGCCGAGCAGCCAAGTGTGGAACGGCATCTGTGCGGCCTTGGTGAGTGCGGCGAGCGACAGCAGAACGACCGGCATCACCAGCAGCGCGGACTGCGCGGTTCCGGCGCCAGAAAGCTCGATCATGCCCGAGATGGTCAGCGGCATGCCGTTGACGTGCAGGTACATGAGACCGGCCAAAAACGCGATGCCGCCCAGCATGTTGAGGATGATCTGGGTGAAGGCGTTCTTGATGGCCTCGGGCGTGCGCGTATAGCCAATCATAAGGAACGAGCACACGGTGGTGATTTCCCAGCCGCAGAACAGCCACTCAAGGTTGTCGCTCGTCACGATGACGAACATGGCCGAGAGGAACAGGAACATGAGCGCCAGGAACTGCGGGCGTCGGTCGGGCGCGATCTGCCCGCGCAGCGCGGCCTCGTGCTCGTCGTGCGCTTGGAAGTCCTTCATGTAGCCCAGGGCATATACGCAGATAAGGCTGCCGACAATGCCGACGGCGAGCACCATGATTACGCTCATGTAGTCTAGGTAGAGCGGCGTTGCGGTGACGGCTTCGGCCGCGGGCAGCGTCATGGTCGCAAAGGCGAGCGACCCCACCAGCTGGACTATGCCGAGCACTGTGGTAAGCACGTTCCTATATTTGTACGCGTTGTACAGGATGACGGCGCACAGGATGACATCGATGACGGAGCTGATGATCGAGAGCACATGCGAGGTGCCGGGGGCAACCTCAAAGCTCTGCGGACCCGTGCCAAAAAACATAACGGCGACTACAACTGTCGCCGCCATAATCATGCCGGAACCTATGAGCCCCACCGCATCGCGGGCGCGGTCACCGCGCGCGAGCAGCATGCCCAGCGCCGGTACCAGCGGAAACAGGGTAAGGAAATACAGTAGCGTCATACCATCACTCCCCCATGCAAAAACGCTGCAATTGTTTAACGTTATAGCTCAATTGAGGAGCAGCGGCGGCAGGTTTTCGGTCAACTGGGGAGTTTTAGGCGTACGGGGTAAGGGCACGTCCGCTTTGGAGCAGAGAGGCGGCAAGAAAAATGCGCCCCTGTGGGCGCACCATCCCGTTTGCTATTCCGCCTTTTTAACGCGCGGCTTGCGACCTCGCGGCTTATCGACCAGTGTGGACTCACCGCTCTCGCGATACTGGCGGCACCAGGCCTTAACCGAAGACTCGCTTGGAATCTTGTGTTTGATCATGGCCTCGCGAACCGTTAAGCCGTTTTCCAAGCGGTCCTTGACCACGGCGAGCTTAACTTCGTACGAATAGGTGTGATGATGCGAACCGGCGTTGAGAACGGCGTCGGCACCGCCCACGGCATACGCGCGGGCCCACTGACGAGCCGTGGCCTGGGGAATGCCAAGCTCCGCGGCGAGGGCGCGATGACCGACCCCCTCTTGGAGGACCTCGACGGCGCGCTGCCTAACCTCGGGCGCATGCGTGCGAGTCCTAGTTGCTTCCGACATACCTGCCACTTCTTAGCCTTAACCGTTAATCTGCTTTCTTACGTGCAAGTTAGATAGTAGCATTTTACCGTTTGCTCAAAGCAGTTAATTAAAATAGACGCGGCGTTATCTGGGCATTTGGCACCAAATTACGACATTTCTTTATCGATTATTTACGCTGGTAGCTGACTCGCAGCTAATCGTCATTCGCTTGTCAACAAAATTGGCATCTCTTTATGTCCTTTGGTATAGAGGATATAGTTATTAACCCCTCCCCCAATATTTTTGAGTGATCTGCAAGGCAGTAGACGTCCTCACTCCTCATGATTACCGCGCATTGCCATTCATCGGAGCAAAACAAAAAGGGCGGGACCTGCTGCGCTTGCAGGCCCCGCACCGGTTGACACCCGACGGGACACAGCCGGGCGAGACGGATCCGTGCTACCGCCCCGCCTGGCCGCGATGTTCAACTACAGCTCGTTGGCCGCGTGATACGCCGTGCGAATGGCGCTCGCAATGTCGGCGGTGCGCTCGCCCGAGCAGTCGCCCACGCAGGTCACGGGCACCGTCACGCCATCCAGGTCAAACGCGTTGGCCTTGGAGCCCACGGCCATCACCACGTAATCGCAGGCGATCTTCACCGGCTCCTCGGCGCCGTCCTCGGTGGTGCGAACAGCCTCCACGCCCTCGTCGGTAATGGCGGTCAGGCGGGTCTTAACATGCTGCTCCACGTTGTGCTCTGCAAAGTCGCTCATAATCAGCGGCAGAATGGTCTCGGACTCGCCCGCGGCAATCTTGTCGAGCATCTCCACGATCGCCACCTCGCAGCCGTGCTGCAGCAGGTACTCGGCAGTCTCGGTGCCCACCAGGCCGCCGCCAATGACGGCGACGCGGCCGCTGAGCTCCACCTTGCCGGCCAGCACGTCCCAGCTCGAGACGACCTTCTCCGAGTCGGCGCCCGGAACGGGGATGACCACGTCGTGCGCGCCCACGGCCACAATCGCGGCGTCGGCGGCGTTGAGGTCCGCGGGGCTAGCGACGTGGTTGAGCTCAACCTTCACGCCCAGGCCAGGCAGAATCTTCTCGTAGTACTCGACCGAGCGCATGATCTCGTCCTTGCGCGGAGGCGCGGCCGCCAGCACAATCTGGCCGCCCAGATGATCGCTCGCCTCGTAGACGGTCACGTCGTAGCCGCGCTTGGCCGCCACGCGCGCGGCCTCCAGGCCGGCAATACCGCCGCCCACCACGGCGATCTTCTTGTC
>CALLST010000391.1:0-1734 GCA_938011875.1 uncultured Collinsella sp.
TATAGAGCGTCGGCGGCTATGTGCGCAAGCGCCTCAATGAGCTCCTGCGAGCTCACGGGTTTACTCAGGTGCGCGTTCATGCCCGCCTCACGCGAAAGCCTGCGGTCGTCGGCAAAGGCGTTGGCGCTCACGGCGATAATCGGCGTGGTCGCGGCATCCTCGCGATCGAGTGCTCGAATCTGACGTGTGGCCTCAAGGCCATCGATGCCCGGCATCATGATGTCCATCAACACCACGTCGTACTCGTGCGGCACGCTCGCGGCAAACATCTCGACGGCAGACTCACCATCCCTAGCGTGTGTCACGACGGCACCGGCACGGCTGAGCGTAAACTGCGCGATCTCGGCATTCAGATCGTTATCCTCTACGAGCAAAACGCGCAAGCCCTGGAGTGCATCGCCGTCTCCCGCGTCCACGCGCACAGCCTGAGGAATCTCGGAGCGCTTGCATTTCTCGAACGGCAGGCGGATGGTAAACGTCGTCCCCTGCCCCAAGACGCTCGTAAAACTCATGGTTCCGCCCATAAGCTCGACCAACTGTTTTGCGATAGGCGCGCCCAGGCCAGTTCCCGATGAAGCGCCTTCCACCTGTTGCCCCTCACGGCAAAACGGCTCGTAGAGGCGCTGTTGGAACTCCTCGCTCATGCCAATACCGTTGTCGGCGATCGTGTATTCATAGACGGGGACGCCATCCGCTGGCTCCACCTCGCGGCACACCAGGCGAACATAGCCGCCCTGGCGGTTGTACTTGACGGCATTGCCGGCAATATTGAGCAACAAGCGCTTGAGGTGCGTCACGCTCACCCGCGCATAGGGATGATTAAGCGTCTGCTGGTCGCAGATAATTGTCACCAGACGCTCCTCGGCCTGGCGCTCCAGAATATCGCGCACCTCGTGGTTGAGGGTCACCAAGTTTGTGGGAACAAGCTCCAGATCGATTTGCCCGCTCTCCAGGCGACTCATATCCAGGGCCTCGTTGGCAAGGTCGAGCAGCAGTCCCGATGCCGTCCAGATCTTTGAGCGGCACTCAGTCTGCTTTTGCAGATCGTCCGCATTGGCATCGCCAACCTCGACCATGCCGCGAATGCCGTTGATGGGCGTGCGCAGATCGTGGCTCATGCGACGCAAAAACTCCGTCTTTGCCGAGTTGGCAGACGAGGCCTCACACGCCGCCTTTGCCAGCTTGTCGCCATAGTCGCGCTCCTGCTGCAGCAAGTCCGTCAAACGTCGACGATCAGCGCGGCGACGCACCGTCACAACAACGGCTATAACACCGCCGTAGAGCACCAGCACGCCGGCGGCAACAGCCGCGGCGACCTCAAAGTAGCGCTGCGCCGAGGCATAGGTGTACACATAGAATTTGTGCGCTTTTCCAAATGTGCCCAAATACCACTCGCCGTCGGCGTTAACCAATCTGACCTTACCAGCCAGGCATCGATCCTTAATACCGTCGACAATAAAGACATCCGTCGCAGGCAGATCGAACACGCCCAATACGGTGGGTTCAACGGCATTGGTCGCAACGACCTTGCCGTCGCTTTCGATCACGATATTGCCGCTATCGATGGTTTCATAGCCATCAAGCAAGCTCTGCAGTTTGAGTGTATTGCTTGCAACCGCTTTCGCGCTCTGATGCCTTACCGCGATAACGATGCCCTCGCCATCCTGCCGAGTCACGCAGCCAATGTCTGCGACCGAATCATCCGCAAGCGTGATGCGGGCGGTATAGGACTTA
>CALLST010000392.1:0-3310 GCA_938011875.1 uncultured Collinsella sp.
CGCGTATCGGCGTAGTCGCACACCGAGCGCAGCATGGCAACGCTGCGGGCCCAGGCGTCCTCAGCCGGCTCGTCCAGATAGGCCCAACCACTCGTCACCAGAATCTGCGGCACGCCCAACTCAACGGCAACGTCGATCACATTCTTAAAGTACGAGAGGATGCGTTTTTGGCCCGCCTCACCGCGCACCGCGACGTTCCACGGCTTGGGGTTGTTCTGCTCGGGGCACACGCACACGATCTTGATACCGTATTGGGCGGCAAGATCGCGAATCTTATCCACCGAATCGTGCTCATGGCAATCCACATACAGGTGCATCGAGCCGGTCCACAGCTCGATATTGCGATAGCCGGCCTCACCTGCAGCCTTAAAAAACGTCTCGATGCTGTAGTAACGATGGTTGATGTTCATGAGCGAAAGCTCGGGTACGACCATAGCCCTCCCCTTTCGTACGGAGTTTTAAAAAACAGGGGGCCGCCGCAGATGCGACAAGCCCCCCAAAGATCGACGCAACCGTTAGACGCGATGGAAGCGCGATTCGAACATATTAGGCAAGCACGCCAAAGTAAGCGCCGATGATGCCCACGACCATGGTGCAGAGGATCAGGACCATCGGGTTGATCTTCTTGGAGAGCAGCCAATAGTAGAGCCAGAAGGCGGCCATGCCGAGCATACCGGGCATGATACCGTCCAGGATGTCCTGGAGAGTCTGGGCGGAGTCGCCCTGACCAATGGCGATGGGCAACGAAGCCCAGAACATGTCCTTGCTCATGGCGCCGACGACCATGACGCCGACAATGCCGACGCAGGCCATGATCTTTTGCATCCGGCCGGTCTTCTGAGCCTCGTCGAGGAAGCCAATGCCTAGCTCATAACCCTTGATAGCGCCAAAGATACGAATCAGGAACGCCGGGATGTTGTAGACGAGCAGGAAGGCGATGGGGCCAAAGACGTTGCCGGCTTGGCACAGGCTGATGCCCACGGCAGCGGCGACGACGCGCAGGGTGGACAGGAAGAAGGAGTCACCCAGGCCGGAAAGCGGACCCATGAGGGCGGCCTTGATGTCGTTGACGCTCTCGGGCTCAACCTCGCCACGAGCGGCCTTTTCTTCCATGGCCATCGCGATGCCACCCACGAAGGGAGCGAGCTGCGGGGTGATGTTGAAGAATGCGCTGTGACGGTGCAAGGCCTCGGCGTAATCATCGGGACGGCCAGCATAGATCTTCTTGAGCATGTTGGCGACCATCAGGCAGAAGGCAATGTTCATCTGCTTGTAGTAGGTCCAGGAGAATTCCATGCCCAGGGCGCCGGTGTTCACGGCGCTCTTAATGAGGTCGGAGCGAGTAATCTGGTTCTCGGAATTAGAAGTCATCGTCCTCATCCCCTTCCACAGAAAGCTGGGACTGGGCGCCACCAAGGCCCAGCAGGGCGTACTTGTCGATGCCGATGATGATTGCGATCAGGGCGACGCCGAGGACAGGCACGTTGGCATAGGAGCACAGCAGGAAGCCCAGGAAGTAGAACGGCACGAGCTGCTTGGTAAGCACCAGACGGCCGAGCATGGCGAAGCCCATGGCAGGCAGGATGTTGGCTGCGACGCCAAAGCCATCGAGGACGAACGTCGGGATGAAGTCGAGCAGGCCCTGAACGGCGTCGGCACCCAGATAGAAGGAGACCGAGCACAGGATAAAGGCCAGGACGACAATCACGAGACCGATAATCCAGTGCATAGCGTAGATACCCTTGAGGTTACCCTTGCTGGCAAAGACGTCGGCACGGTCGACCAGAAGGGGCATACCGGCGTTGACGACGTTCTTAATGGCCAAGCACAGAGTGGCGATGGGCATCGCGAGCGCGATAGCGGCCTCGGTGCTCTGACCCAGCTGAATAGCGAAGGCGCAGGCGAGCACACCGCCAATACACTCATCGGGCGGCACGTAAGCGCCGATGGAGATTGAACCCATGAAGAGCAGCTCGAGGCTCGCACCGATGGCGAGGCCGGACTGCAGGTCCCCGAGGACTATGCCGACGAGCGGGCACAGAACGATCGGGCGGAACGCATAGAGCGTACCGAGCTGATAATCGAGCTTACCGAAGGCAGCGATAAGTCCGATGAGGATCGCTTGAACAAGCATTGTTCCTCCCTTTGATCCCTCTTGGATCCGCGCGGCGATTCCCGACTTGTCAGCGCGCCCTTTTCCATGCCGACAATCGCCTAGACAGATCCAGCTTGTACCGGTGTGCTGTTAACACCTAAACCGATGCAAATGATTTGATACCAATTATATAGTCATGAGAAAACTATTTAATACCAATCGCTCAACGGGCGTGTACTCCCGGTGAACGGTAGATGGGGGTAACGGGTAAAGCGTTTATCCGGTACGCCCACGAATAGGGGCGGCGCCGTGCGCGCCGCCCGTGGTTCCCAATTAGAGGGCGCTTAGGGCATCGACCTTGGGGTCGTCGGCCAGAGCGCGAATCTCGACCTCGACACCGCGGCCGACGAGCTCACGAATGTCCTCTTCCTCGGCAGCAGTCACAAAGATCTGGCGGGAGATCTTACGGGCATCGGGACGCTGCTCGTCCTTGGACTTGGTGTTGCCCAGGTTGATGGAGGTGATCTGCGGGCAGCCGTCGACAAGCTGCTTGGCCTCGGCGATGCTGGCGACGCAGATGATCATCTTGTACTTATCGGTAACACCGGAGTTGATGGCCTCGATGGCGTGCTCCATGTCCTTGATGACGAGCTTGACGTTGGCCGGCTTTCCCATCTTGAGCGTAGTCTTCCAGACGGGATCGTTGGCAACCTTGTCGCCAACGCAGAAGATGCAGTCAGAGCCCAAGCCCTGGACCCAAGAGACGGCCACCTGGCCATGAAGCAGACGATGGTCGACGCGAAGCAGTTGAATCATGATTGACCCCCAAAGGTCTCATGCCGGAAACCCGGCCCCATTAATAGCAGGCGGTGACTAGAACTCTTCCTCGTCATCCGCATCGGTCAGCAGGTCGTTGACAAACTTGACGCGCGTGTCGTCAGCCGCGAGGATCTCGCGGATAACCTGATCGGCGGGAGCCTCCTGGTCCGAAAAGAGCAGCTGGATCAGCAGCGGCAGATTCATGTTGGCAACCAGGTAGGTGTTGGGGCGCGTCTGGACGATCTTGGTGAACTCGTTGTTGACGCTGCCGCCAAACAGGTCGGTGCACACGATTACGTCGTCGGCGGGGTCGAAGGTCGCCAGGAGCTTGGCGGCCTCCTCGGCGACGTCGGTGCGGCCGTCGACAAACATCGACAGGTCGTGGACGGTATCGCG